>JAOZNA010000116.1 GCA_029934005.1 Candidatus Bathyarchaeota archaeon | reverse complement strand
TACGTTCCATATGGTATGGAGACAACGACTACCTAGAATCTACCAGCCCCAGCATACAGCTCACCGTTTATCCCTCAAAACCAACCGCAATCGAAATAGTAGAAGGAATAAACGCTGAAGCTGATAGAAATCCAGACGCCACCGTAGAATTCGCTGTAAGAGTTAAAGACCTACTCACCGGAGAATACCTCACAGACACGGGAGTAGTAGAATTCTACATTAGCGACCAATCCCATTACGATAGTATCTTAATGGGCGGAGACAAAGACGAAGACGCAGACGGCATATACCGCATCCAATGGAACATAAAAGATTGGCCAGTTCTTGGACCACAACCATGGAGCGCATACTTCATAGGAACACCCGAATACATGCCAAGCTCAGCCTCATCAACATTAACAATATACTATTATGGAGTTGCATTATGGACAGAACCAACATTCCAAGAAATCAACATTACCTCACCTGAAACATACACAATTAACTTCAAATGGAACCGCACTACAGAAGACACCTTTGACCTATCTCTTTCAGGACTAGATCCAAGCTGGTACACATTCTCAGAAACATCAATAACCGTCAATTTCAAAGGACAAACAGAACAAGTCACGCTAACAATTTCACCACCAAACGCCTCAATAATATTAAAAGATTACAAATTCCTAATCACAGCAACCAGCCAAGAAGACCCAAGCTTTTCCGCATCAGCAATTGCAACTGTAAAAGTCAACTTCACACCATCTCCTCCAGCCACACCATCAGGAGGCTTAGCAGTAGCCGTCAAACCAAAAATAATCTACATGTCAGCTGGAAACAAACTCACAGTAAACATTCTAATCCTTAACAACCAAAACTTCGACGACGTGATCACCATAGAAATATCCAACATCGGAATACCAACCCAATACCAAGCCAACCTAGCATGGTTCAACTGGACAAAACTCAACGCTTTCATTCCGGCAGGAAAGAGCATTAACATACAATTAGAAATAACACTCCCCGAAGAAACCTTAAATGGCCTCTACGTCTTTAAAGCAATTGCAACCTCAACAGCAGACCCAACACTCAACGCCAAGGACGCAGGAATAATCAAAGTGGCATAACAAACATCAACACAACAATATCCTTCCTTTTTTACAACTTTATCACATTCTACCAGCAAACTGCTTTTAAACCATAGCTCCTTAATGTAGGTTAGAACACATCATGTCCGAGGAAAAAGAGTTAAAAAAACGCAAAATCAACGAAAAGCTTGAGCACAAGGTTAAGCTAGTGGAAAAAAGAGATAGGATGCTAATTAAAGATCGTTCATCCGAAAGAGCGGTTCTAGAAGAGGTATTTGACAAGTCCACGCTTATGACAATTTACGATTTTATGAACAAACATGTAATTGACGAAATTTTTGGAGTTGTTAAGGCGGGGAAGGAAGCAAGGGTTTATTGGGGTAAGGATTTTGAAGGAAAGGAGATTGCGATTAAAATTTACTTGACCGTTTCTGCGGAGTTCAAGAGAGGAAAATTACCCTACATTATAGCTGATCCGCGGTTCGCTAACGTGAAACGAGACACGCGTTCTCTAGTCTATGCATGGGCTCAGAAAGAATTTAAGAATTTGGAGCTTTGCTGCAAAGCTGGAGTTAGAGTTCCTAAGCCAATTGCCGTTAGAAATAATGTTCTTGTTATGGAATTTATTGGCAAAAACGGGGTTTCGGCACCTTTAATGAGGGAAGTTCAGCTCTCAAATCCTGAACGCACCTATAAACAGTTAATCACTTATTTGAAACGTTTATATCGCAAGGCAAGGCTTGTTCACGGAGACATAAGCGAATACAACATTATGATTTGGCGTGGAAAACCAGTCCTAATAGATGTCTCCCAAGCCGTTCCACTTGAACACCCAAACTCCGAAACATTTCTACTAAGAGATTTAAAAAATTTGAATCGTTATTTTAAACGATTAGGCGTTGAAATAATTCCAATAGAGGAACTCTACAGGAGGGTTACTGGTGTCCACAGCAAGCACGTTCATTAGAATTCCGCATGAAAGGATAGGAGTTTTGATAGGTCCGAATGGCATGGTAAAATCTGAAATAGAGAGAAAACTCGGAGTAGAACTTGAAATAGACAGTTCAACCGGAGACGTAACAATAAGGCTTAAACCAGAAAACACTGATCCTTCAAAGCTCTTTCGTGCAAAGGAAATTGTAACTGCAATTGGAAGAGGTTTCTCACCGGAGAAAGCTTTTCGACTCATTAGAGAGGAGGACGCTGTGATTGAAATAATAGATTTACGTCAAATTTTCGGTAAATCTGAGTCGGACTTGAAAAGGGTTAGAGGGAGAATAATTGGAAGGGAAGGGAAAACACGTAGGATTATTGAAGAACTAACCGAAACGCATGTTTCTGTCCATGGTCACACAGTTGGTATAATAGGCAGTTTTGAGCAGGTGCAGATAGCAAGAGAGGCAATACAGATGTTGATTAAAGGGGCAATGCATGGAACGGTTTACCGCTACTTACATAGGAAAAGGAGGGAGCTGAAAAAACGGATGCTGGAACTGTGGAAAAGACCAGAGGAATCTATCTGAAATTTATGTTTACTTCATTT
>JAOZNA010000006.1:12877-30990 GCA_029934005.1 Candidatus Bathyarchaeota archaeon | reverse complement strand
ACAATAGTTTTCCTAATGCAAGATTTAAATTCAAGCCGCGAAGTTGGAAAGGCAATAGCAAAGGCTGTTGAAAGAAAAAGGGCAGTAATCATCGCCTCAACAGATATGACCCATTACGAACCACACGAAAATGCAACTCGCAAAGACAGATTAGCGTTAAACGCCATAGAAAAAATGAACGAAGAAGAATTCTACCAAACAATAGAAGCTCATTATATTTCAGCCTGCGGATACGGTCCGGTAGTCGCCCTAATAACCGCAGCAAAAATGTTAGGAGCAAAAAAAGCCGAGATATTATGCTATAAAACCAGTGGCGACATAACAGGTGACTATTCAAGCGTTGTAGGATACGCTTCAGCATGCTTTACAAAATAAGCTTATCCTTCCAACCATTTTGCTACGTATTTAATGAAACGGTTAAAGTCCTCAAGCTTATTTTTAAGGAAGGCATAAACTAGGTTTAGGTCTATTGAGGCGTAATCGTGAACCAAGATATTTCTAAACCCAATCATAGAAGCAATTGTATCGGCGAATTCTCTAGGAATTATGTTCTCTTCTGATAAAATGTATGGAATATCTCTATATTTTTCTGGTCTTCTCAGTTGTAGTTGAGAAATTATTTCATTGCCAATATCTATTATGCTTTACTATAGAAACTTGAAGGTATCTCTCAACAGCACCTATTGTTTTAAAATCATCTCTCAATTCCTCAAATGAAACATCCCTAAGTTGTTTTAAAAAACCTAAATAACGATTTAATTTGCTAATTTTGGTTAAAATCAAGCTTTTTTCTAAGTCAGAAGCTTTTTTATCAGACATTTATCATATCTCTCCAGTATCCTCTTAAAATCAAGGTATTCATCTATGGATTTAGATTCGAACAGCACTCTGGCGGTTTCATTTCTACAATAAATGATTTTTCCATGTTTTATAACTTGATATTTAAGCGTAGGCGGAGCTATGTTTAAAATTATAAGGTCAACTTTATCGCCTAAAATGTCAGTCAGTTTGCTAATTAGCTCTAAAACATAATTAAGTAAATCCTTTGGGAGCTTTGAAAGAAAAACAGCTACATCTACATCGCTCTCTAAAACATGAGTTCCCCTAGCATAAGAACCAAATATATAAGCAACGAGAACCTCATCTTGTCCTTCAAAGAAACGTTTTAACTCTTCAACCTTTTCGATGTTCAATTTTATCAAATTCTTTATGTTCTTTCTCACTATTATATTTAGTTGAAAGAAACTAAACCAGTTTAACAGAGTTGCAGCACCTAACTTATATATGGAAATCACAGACGATAAGACGGAATGAAATCGGAAACGGTTATTGCTTCAGCTCCAGCGAAGGTCATATTGTTCGGAGAGCACTTTGTGGTTTATGGTAAGCCAGCAATAGCAGTAGCCATAGACAGGAGAGTATACGTTAAGGTTGGAATTAGAGAAGATAGAAAGTTGTATATACGTTCCTTAAGCCTCGAAATTTCAGGATATTTCCAGAATGAAAAGTTCGTTTTGGAAAGTGGCAAGGAAAGTGCTGAAGAAAAATTTGAGCCAATAAGAGTTGTTGCAGAGAAACTTTTGGAAGCTTCAAATAAGGATGTTGGAGTAACAATAGAAATAGATTCGCAAATTCCGGTCGCTGCTGGATTGGGTTCTTCAGCATCCGTAGCCGCTGCAACAGCAACAGCGTTAAACCATCTATTAAATGCTGAACTTTCCAGAGAAGAGATTTTTAGAGTAACTTTTGAAGCGGAAAAGCTTATTCATGGAACACCTTCTGGTATAGATCCGGCAATAGCAACTTATGGTGGGGCAATAATATACCGAAAGGATGAAGGATTTCAGCCCATAAATATTGAATTTAGTGTTCCACTCATTGTTGGAGACACTGGTTTAGAAAGGTCTACTGGAAGCTTAGTTGCACATGTAAAGCAAATAAGAAATGCTTATCCAGAAATAGTTAATTCGATTTTCGAGGCTGGCGAAAAAATAGTGGAAAAAGCTGTTCAAGCTCTTAAGGAAGGAGACTTAGAGGTTTTGGGTAGACTTATGCTCATTAACCATGGCTTATTATTCGCAATAGGAGTTTCCCATGAAAAACTTGACAAGCTTGTGCATGCAGCTTTAAGAGCTGGAGCTTATGGTGCAAAACTTACGGGTGCTGGTGGAGGAGGCTGCATGATAGCAATTGCACCATCCAAACTTGTTGACCAAGTGATTTCCTCAATAGAACAAGCTGGAGGAACAGCTTTTTCGGCGAAAATAAATGTTGAGGGAGCAAGAATTGAAAACTGAGCATAAGGGAGGGCTTGTAGTTCTTAAGCTTGGGGGTTCAGCAATAACCATAAAGGAAAAGGAAATGACACCGAATGGGAAAGTAATAGAGAGACTTTGCAAGGAAATTGCTGAAGCGAAACCGGAGAAACTTTTAATGGTTCATGGAGGGGGAAGTTTTGGGCATCCGCTTGCCAAACGGTATCGCATTATGGAAGGTTTTCATGAGAAATCACAGTTTTTAGGTTTTGCAAAAACCCATCATGCGATGACTGTTTTAAATCAGCTTATTGTTAAGTCTTTATTAGATAACGGAGTCCCAGCCATAGGGATAGCTCCATCATCTTTTATCATCACAAAAAAGGGGCGTATAGAAAGTTTTGATTTAAACGTTTTAACTGAAATGTTAAAGATGAATTTTACTCCCGTTCTTTATGGAGATGCCGTTCTTGACTCTGAGAATGGATTTGCGATTTTGTCTGGAGACCAGCTTGTTTCCTTCCTAGCGGTTAAGCTTGAAGCTGAACGCATAATTATAGGAGTTGATGTTGATGGGCTTTTTACAGCTGACCCTAAAATGGATGATTCCGCAGAGTTAATAGAAGAGGTTTCGCCTTCTGAGCTTGAGAAGATGCTTCTTAAGATAGGGAGAACAGAAGCAGTGGATGTTACTGGCGGCATGTTTGGAAAAATGAATGAATTGTTAAAAGCCGCTAAGCATGGCATTCCAATCTTAATTGTGAATGCTCTTAAACCTAATAAAATTTACAAGGCACTGCGTGGAGAAAGGGTTGTTGGAACGTTAATATGGAAAGGGTGAATTTGTTGTCTAATGAAACGGAAAGGCGGAAAGCCGAGCATATAAGAATATGTATGGAAAAAGATGTGCAAGCAAAGCTTGTTTCGACCGGATTTGAAGATGTGCATTTTGTGCATAAGGCGCTTCCAGAAATTAATATGAACGAAATAAATCTTAAAACAGAAGTTTTTGACCATGAATTTTCCGCACCAATACTCGTAGGAGCGATAACTGGTGGAACCGCAGAGGCAGCGAAAATAAATGAAGCCATAGCTGAGGCTGTCGAGGAACTTGGATTAGGGATGGGTGTTGGAAGTCAAAGAGCAGCAATAGAAAATCCTAAACTTGTAGAAACATATGCAATAGCAAGAAAAAAAGCACCTACAGCTTTTTTGATGGCAAATATAGGTGGAGCCCAGCTTGTTCAGGGATATACGCTGAAAGAAATTAGAAGAGCGATTGAAATGATAGATGCTGATGCTTTGGCTATACATTTGAATCCGTTGCAAGAGGCAATTCAGCCGGAAGGAGAAACAAAGTATAGGGGTTTGCTGGAAAAAATTGGGGAAGTTGCCGAAAATATTGATGTTCCGCTGATTGTAAAGGAGACTGGGGCTGGAATAGCGGCTGAGGAAGCAAAGAAACTTGAGGAAGTTGGTGTCAGCGGTATTGATGTTGCTGGTGCGGGTGGAACAAGCTGGGCGGCGGTTGAGTATTTTAGAGCTAAAGATGTTGGAAACAGCTTTTTGGAAAGGCTTGGGGAGAGCTTTTGGAATTGGGGAATTCCGACGGTTGTAAGTCTTGTTGAAATTGTAAATACTGTGAATATTCCGGTAATAGCTTCTGGGGGAATTAGAAACGGTGTTCAAATAGCCAAAGCTTTAGCTTTAGGTGCAAGTCTTGCAAGTTTTTCTTCTCCAGTTCTTAAAGAAGCCGTTAAGGGTTCTGAGCAAGTTAAACAGCTTTTGAGCTGTTTTATTGGAGAATTAAGAAACGCTATGTTTCTTGTTGGGGCTAAGACTGTTCAAGATTTAAGGAAGGTTCCAGTAGTTATTACTGGTAAAACGGCTGAATGGCTTAGAATAAGAGGGGTTGACCCCGAAAAATATGGAAGAAGAAAGCTAGGTGTTTGAGGGAATATATTTGGAGATTGAGGAATATTTGCGTGAAAAAGCAGTAATTATTAACAAAATGATTGAGAAGTTTATTCCGCGGAAGTTTGACAAAGACGCTGTTGTCTTTAAGATTAGCCCGCCACGTTTCACTTATAATTTGGAAACGTTAAATAAGGCTGTTGCGGAGCCAATTTGGGAGTTCCTTGACCGAGGTGGAAAACGTTGGAGACCAGCCTTATTCTTGCTGATATGCGAAGCATTGGGTAAAAAACCAGAAGAATACTTGGAATATGCAATAATACCAGAAGTAGTTCACAATGGCACCTTGATAATTGATGATATTGAGGACAGCTCTGAATATCGACGAGGAAAACCTTGCACCTACAAAATTTACGGTTTGGACATAGCCATAAACGCCGGAAACCTCATGTATTACATGCCGTTTCTGGCTTTGATGAAAAACCGTGAAAAAATAGGTGTAAAAAAACTCAGCAGACTCTACGAGATTTACGTTGAGGAAATGATTAACCTCAGCCTAGGACAAGCCATGGACATAGCGTGGCATAAAGGCTTAGCAAACGCCGACCAAATTTCCATAGAAGATTATATGCAAATGTGCGCGTATAAGACTGGAACTCTTGCCCGCATGGCTGCAAGAATGGCAGCGGTTCTAGCAGACGCAAACGAAGAACTTGTTGAAAAGCTTGGCAGATTCGCCGAGTCAATAGGGATAGCTTTCCAAATTCAAGACGACATCTTAGATTTAACAAGCAAGGAATTTGCTGAAAGAAAAGGTGGAAGGGGACAGGACATAACAGAGGGGAAACGAACGATAATGGTGATATACACGTTGAATAAGGCGAGTCAAGAGGACAGAGAAAGGCTTATTGAAATTTTAAACATGCATACCTCAAACCAAGAATTGAAAGACGAAGCAATAGGGATAATGGAAAAGTATGGTGCAATAGAATTTGCAAAAAACTACGCAAGGAAGCTTGTTGAGGAAAGCTGGAAGGAAGTTGAAAGGCTTTTGTCACCATCTGACGCAAAGAATAAGCTGAAATCTTTTGCACAATATTTAATCGAAAGGAAAATTTAGAATAGAGAAGTGGCTAGCTTGACCAATAAGAACACGAAAGCAGAGCTAAAGGAAATTATACGAAAAATTGCCCTTATAAACGCGGTCAGTTACAAAGGAAAAGCGCAAGTTAGTTCGGTAACCAGAAAATTTTTTGCAGAAAAACCGGAATTTAGACAAAAAGCTAAAGAAGTTGTTAAATTAATAAAAGAAGTTGTTGACGAAGTGAATAGGCTTTCCTTTGAGGAACAAAAAAGAATAGTTGAGGAGAAATGGCCTGAATCTCTGATTAAAAAGCGTGTTGAAGAAAAGAGGGAATTGCCTCCACTTCCAAATGTGGAGAAGTACCGTGTTGTGGTAACGCGTTTTTCTCCAAATCCAGACTGCGTATTACATTTGGGCTCTGCAAGGGCAATAATTTTGTGTTATGAATACGCAAAAATGTATAATGGAAAGTTTATCCTCAGATTCGAAGATACTGACCCAAGATTGAAAAGGTCTGCCTTAATGTTTTACGACGCAATAAGAGAAGACTTGCTCTGGCTTGGATGTAAATGGGATGAGGAGTACATCCAAAGCGACAGAATACCCATCTATTACGAACATGCAGAAAAGCTCTTAGAGATGGGTAAAGCCTACGTTTGCACATGTCCAAAAGAAGAATTCCGAAAAGTGGTTTTAGCAAAAAAGCCATGTCCATGCCGAGAACTTCCATCCGAAAAACAGATTGAAAGATGGAATCGCATGCTCGATGGCACTTACAAGGAAGGAGAAGCTGTGGTACGAATAAAAACCGACTTAGAACATCCAAACCCAGCCATAAGAGATTGGCCAGCCCTAAGAATTATTGATCCAGAAAAACATCCCCATCCAAGAGTAGGTAAAAAGTATAGAGTGTGGCCCCTTTACAACTTCGCATGTGGGATAGATGACCACTTGATGGGTATAACCCACATCATACGTGGAAAGGAACATCTAACGAATATGGAACGCCAAAAATACATGTACCAACATTTTGGCTGGGATTATCCGGAGGCAATACATTATGGAAGATTAAAGATTACTGGAGCGGTGCTTAGCAAGTCAAAGATTGTTCAAGGAATACGTCAAGGAATTTACAGTGATTGGGATGATCCGAGACTTGCAACCTTAAGAGCTTTGAGACGTAGAGGAATAACGCCAGAAGCAATAAGGAAATTGATGATAGAGGTTGGACCTAAACCATCTGATGTTACACTTAGCTGGGAAAACCTTTACGCCTACAACAGAAAAATAGTCGATCCGAAAGCAAATAGATATTTCTATGTAAACAAGCCAATACAATTATCGGTTAGGCATGTTCCAAAAACCTACCATGTAAAGTTGCATCTGCACCCCGATCACCCCGAAAGAGGATATAGAGAATTCATAGTAAAACCGGTTAGGAATCAAGCATTATTTTGGGTTTCAGCTCAAGACCAAAGCTTATTCCAAAAAGGAAAAATAATCCGTTTAATGGAGCTTTTTAACATAAAAATTGAAGAAACAACAAAATACGCCGTAGAAGCGGTTTTTCATAGCGAAACCTACGAAGAAGCGAAAAAGGAAAGAGCGCCGCTTATTCATTGGCTTCCAATTAACGATGGAATTCCATGTCAGATAATCATGCCTGATGCAACAATAGCAGAAGGAATAGCGGAGAAAACGTGTAAAAATTTGAAACCGAACACGATAATTCAATTTGAAAGATTCGGATTTGTTCGAGTAGATAAAATAAATGAAAAGCTTGTTGCATATTATACGCATCGTTAGAGGAAGTAAGAGAGTTGAGGAAAACTGGAAAAATCGTGGTATGGCCAGTGTATTTTGATTCTTCTAAGTCTAGAGAGCAAGGAAGGAAAATTCCTAAAAAATTGGCTGTTCCTAACCCTAAACTCGAAGAAATAGTGAAGGCGGCTCAAAAACTAAATCTTAAAATCGAAGTGGTTGGAGATGCAGCCTATCCGAAAACACCTTGGAGAAAAACGGGGGTAATTTATGTTAACAAAACCGCACCAAAACTTAAAATTTTAAAGAAGATTGGAGAAAAACTCATAGAATTGAGAAAAGAATCCAGAAAATAGTTAATTTAATTCGGTTTAGGCTTTTTCCTTTATTAAAACAGCATTTATTATTCCGTTTTGTCCTGGTCTTGACGTCACCTTTGCCGTTCCAAGAGAAGTCTCAATTATTGTTCCCTTTGTTATTATTCCCCTTCTGTCATAGTCTACATTAGCTGGGTTTTTGACCACTCGTATGATTTCAACTTTTTGCGTTTCACCAGTTTCTGGATTTGATACACAAGCATACTTTTCGCTTAAAACCCTAACTTTTAAGTTGCCTCCTCTTCTTCTCTCTACTTTACGTTTTGGCTCGCCTAACGCGGTTTCGGTTGGAAAAGACCCTATTTCAAAGGCTCTTTTCTTACGATAGGGTCTACGTTTTCCGCCAGTAGGCTTACGCTTATGCAAATCGCCGTGATACACAGACACGTAATTCCAGCTCCATTTATGGTTTTGAGAACTCTATTAAACCTACATTTATAAGCTTATCTTTCTCCACCACCAACTTTCATGGAACTTTGACTTGATAACGTTTCAAATAACGTTTTCAGCTGCTTTTTCATAGTTTTTAAGTCGTGGCTTAACCCAAAGTAGTCGGCGAAAAAGGTAGTTGTTCTTAAAATTGTGTTTTTACCAGCTTTTTCCTTCGAAATTAAGCCTAAATCTTCCAGTTGTTTTATATGTTTGTAGGCGTGACTTCCCCTAACCTCAACCACTTGCTTTTGAGTTATGGGTTGACGGTATGCTATATAAGAAAGAGTTCGAAGCGGACCGGCTGGAACAAGTGGTCTCGTTGCAATTCTCCTCACTTTCGGCGTATATTCGGCTTTCAACTGCATCACAAATCTGCCATCTTCAAGCTCCAAAATTTCCAATGCTGTCACACGTTTTGCGTATTCCTCAGCAAGAATTCTAGCCAACCGCCTTACCTTTCTCTTAGAACGAGTTTTCAAAACCGAACTCAAAGTCTTTAGGTCCAATGGACGCCCAGCCACGTATAAGGCAGCTTCTATCAAAGTAAGTTTTTCCAACTCTTCCTTCTTTAAATTCTGTTCAGAAACTTGCTCCGTTTCCTTCAATGACATTTTCCTCAGCCAAAGTTATGAAAATTTCTCCAAATTCTTCTTCTTGCCAAAGGTTTATTCTCCCTTGCTGAGCTAAGAAAAGCAAGAGAATAAACGTTCTTATTATTTCCAACCTCTCAGCTTTCGAAACTATTTCAGAAAATCCAATTACTCGTTTTTCACGAAGCACACCCTTTAGCCTAAAATACAAATTTTCCATCTGCTTTTGAATTTCCATCAAATACCTATCAATTTCTGGAAGAACCTCTGAAGGCTGCGGTAAAATCGGCTCCATTTTTATTTTATGGACAAAAAGACGTTCACCTTTTATTACCTCTTCCAGAACTTGCAGTAAATGTTCAATTGTAGTTGAAGTTAATTCATGTCTTAAAGGAAGGAAAAGCGGTGGCGGAACTATATCCTTAATAACAGGACGAGGAGCTGGGGGCTCTTCGAGTTTAAGCAAAAGTTTAGATTTCATTAGGTAAATGAAAGCTGAAGAATCTAAGGCTACTCCAGACGCCCTAAAATCTATCTCCCCACGTTTTTCCATCTCCTCCAGAAAAGATGTGAGAAGAAAAGAAATTTTAACTTGCCAAGGCGAAATTTTGTTAAGTCTGTTAAAATCAAAGAGAATATTCCACGGCGGATTAAAGTAGAAAGGCTTTTCTCTGGAAACAGTCATTAGGCTGCCTCCCTGTTAAAATTGGCAGAGACAACGTTTGAAACTCCATTTCGACTATAGACCCCATACACTTTCTGAGCTTTATTCACCATCTCGGGCTTAAGTGTAACAACAATAAACTGAGCTTTTTCCGACTCTTCCAAGAAAAGTTCGCTTAGCCTCTCCACATGAAAAGCATCTAAATGGGCGTCTATCTCGTCGAATACGTAGAAAGCTGCTGGCGTGAATTCCTGCAAAGCAAAGGTAAATGCAACCGCCGAAACTGAACGTTCACCCCCACTCGCCCCGCTTACCAATATCCATGGTTTACCCGGAAACTGAACAAGCATGTCTATGCCCCCATGGAAGGGTTCTTCTGGATTTTCAAGTTTCAAGGTTGCTTTTCCGCCTCCGGTAAGTTTTTCAAAGTATTTCTGAAGGTTTTTGTTGATTTTTTCGAATGCTTCCATGAAAACTTTCCGTTTTTTCCTTTCAATTTCTTCCATGAACTGTATTATTGCTTGTTTTTCCTTTTCGAGTTCATTCATTCGCAAAGACAGCTCTTTATATCTTGAAACTTGTTCGGTGTAATGGGATAGTGCGAGTTGGTTTACGGCTCCGAGACGTTCTAATTCCAACTGCATCATTTTAATCATTGTTTCAACCTCTTGAAGTTGCTGCGGTGAAACCTTGAGAGGTTCTTGATAACCGAGTTCCATCAGCCTATCCCTATACCGTTGAAGTTGCAACCGTGTTGTTTGCAGATTCAATTGAACCTTATTGTATATCTTATTCATCTGTTCATACTCTGCGTCCACCTTTCGGAGTTTCTTGTCTATCTCGTCTATTTGAGCAGTAAACTTCTTTGCTTCCTTCCTTGCAGTCAAAACCGTTCTTGCAAGCTCTTCTCTTTTCTTTTCAAGCTCAAACAATTCTTGTTTCAAGTTTTCCCTTTCTTTTAAGGCATTTTCAACTTCCTTTTCAACCACTTTCAATTGTTTCTCGATTTTTTGAAGCTGAACCTTTACGTTTCTATAGCTGGTTCTCAGAACATTCTGATATTGGGACTGTAACGTGGATATTTTGGTTTCTATGCTTCCAAGTTTCTGTCTTAACTCAATTATTTCATCAGCAAGTCTTTCCCTTTTAATCTCCATCTCTTGTATTTCAGCAGGATCGGTTTTTCTCCTTAGGTCTGCGAGTTCTCGGCGAAGCGCCCGCATCTCCTTCATAATTGCATGTCTCCTAGCCTTGAGCATTCCAGCCTCTGTTTGCTCCTTCTCAAGTTTAACTTTCGTATTCTTGAGAAGAGTGTCAATTCGCCTCAAATTCCATTTCGTTCTTTTAATGCTCCGTCTCACTCTTCCTATTTCACTTTTGAGCGTATCTATAGCTTCCGAAAGCCTAGCAGCTTCAACTCTCATGCTGTCGATCTCTTCTTCAAACGATTTGACATCCATCCTTCTCCGTGTCAAGTGTTCCCTTAAAGCTTGAATTGCTTCATCCAGACTTTTTATTGCCGTTTCGCTTGGAATAATAGCCGAAAAATCTATTGGGGCTCTATAATAACCACCTTCAAGTGCCCCACCTGCCTCGTATAGGTCTCCGTTTATAGTTACAGCCCTAAAACCTTCAGTAGACAACGTAAAAGCTGCTTTTTCGTTCGGAGCAAGGAAAGTGTCTCCAAAAACATACGAAACAGCTGGTAAATATTGCCTTGGGCATTCTATGAAATTTTGAAGAGGATTCGCATTCACGGGATTCTTAACGGTTGGTAGGGGCTGAATTTTGGTTAATCCTTTCACTGGGATAATTTTTATCCTTCCAAGTTTCAGTCTTTTCAGAGTTTCTGCACAAGCAAAAGCGGAATCTAGGTCTTGAACCACGAGGGCGTCAAGCCATCCAGCCGCTGCAACCTCAACTGCACGTTCATATCCCCTCTTTACCTTTATAAGCCTACGTAGTCGTCCATAAACACCTGGAATTACGCCTAATCTTCCAAGTTCCTCTATGTTCTCCAAAGCTTTTTCTTCAGCTGCGATGGTTTCAGCCAATTCATGCTGCGTCGCAAATTCTATCACCGCTTCTTTTGCTGACTCAGCTATTTTTCCAGCCTCCGCTATTTCGTGTTCTATCGCCTCTTTCTGCGCCATCCGACGTTCAAGTCTTTTTTGAAGATTCTTAAGTTGTTTCGTTTGCTCATTTTGAATTTCTTCTAAATCTTTCAAGGATTTTTGAAGTTCATCTAATGTAGAAGCGAATCTCTCCTTTCTTTTAACTAGGTCGCTTTCTCTCCTTTTCAAAGTTCTGATATTCGCCGATTTCTCCGCATGCTTGCTTTTAATTTCCAAAAGGATTTGGTTGAATTCTTCAAGTTTTCTTTCGATTTCCCTTATTTTTCTGCTGTTTTCTCCAAGGTTTTCCCAAATTTTAGCTGTTTCATCCGCTAATCTATCATGTTCAACTTGTTTTTCCTCTATTTCATTAATAATTCTCAAACGCTGTCTTTTCAGTTTCCTAATTTCAAGCCTATTTTCAGTTATCTCCTTTCTAATATGCTCAATTTGCTGAAGATGGTTATCTCTAACCTTTTTTAAACCTTCTAGGCTTGCGTTATTTGCTCCAATTTTTGTGTTTAGCTCGGTTATTTTTGATCGAAGCTCACCTATTTTTATCTGGGCTTGAACTACCTTTGAACCGCCTTCTTCGACCATTTCGGAGCTGAGTCTTCTCCATTCACGTTCAATGCCCAACCTTTGCATTCGCAGTTCATCTCTTATACGCCTAAGATTTTCAACTTTTAAGCCAATTTCATTCGCTTGTTTTTCAATCTCAGAAACCTTCTTCTCCAATTCTGAAATTTCATAGGAAATTTTCATAGCTTCAAACTTTTTGAGCTCTTTTCTAATAAAATCGTATTTAAGAAGCTGATTTCTTTCCCTTTCTAAGTCATCTACTCTCCGTTGAACTTCATCTATTCTTCCCATAGCCGTTCTTATCGAAATTTCAGCCTCTCTCAACTTTTGCTCGGCTTCCGCCTTTTCAGCATCATACTGAGCTATCCCAATGAGATCCTCAATTATCTTCCTCCTTTCAATAGACGATATGTCTGCTAATCGAGTTATTGTTCCCTGTAAGATGACATTGTGTCCTCCAAAGCTTATTCCTGCCATGGACAAAACGTCAAGGATTCTTCCTCTTGGGACTCTTCTTCCGTTTAGTCTGTAAATACATTGACCATTGCTGTGGATTTCACGGGATATGGTAACGGTCTCAGTTTCAACAGGTATTCTTCCATCGGCGTTGTCAAATTGAATTATCACTTTTGCTGATTTTGCTTTTGTTAAGCCTGCTTCTGGCGAACCGTGGAAAATTAGGCTGGTTAGGCTTTCAGCACGCATTCGCCTTGCTGAGAGTTCACCTAAAACGAAGAGTATTGCATCTAAAATGTTTGTTTTTCCACTTCCGTTAGGTCCAGTTATAACCGTGAAGCCCTTATCGAGTGTTATGGTTACGTTTTTTGCAAAGGATTTGAATCCTCTCAGTTCTATTTTTTTAATGTAAGGCATTTAAACGCCCGCCAGAGCCTAAACGTTTGGGCGGCAACAACAATTTACCTCTAACTTCTATAAAATTGTTCTATAAGTAAATAAAATTTTAATATGCTTTTTCAACATGCAGTTTGCAATTTTACGGCTTCAAGTATAACAAGACCCTTTAAAAATTCATATCTGATTACGTTTTCTCTTGTTCTCTTCCTTTCAATAAGAAATCATCGAAAAGTGAAAAGTTTAAATTAGCCTTTAAGGTTTTTCCTTCGCATATGTTGAGCTATTTTTCTAATGAAAGATTTTACGTTTTGCTTTTCTCCAAAAACAAGTAAGTAATTGTTTTCTTGGAGTTTATATGATAGATTAAATTCTTTGGTTAGGTTTTCAAGCATTTCTTTTGGAATATCCTCTGAAATTTGAATTCTGACCCAAAACTTGTCTCGTGGAACATCAGTGACAAACCTTGGAGCTTCAGCTTCAAGCTCCTCTTCTAAGGCTAACCTTCTAGCCGTTTCAATCTTACGCATCCATCTCTCAGCAAAATCAGCTCCAAACTTTTCCTGAGCCTCCAAAATAAGATATGATTCTACATTTTCAAGGTAGGATTGGAGCCTCGGTATGCATTCTGTGCAAGAAGGATCAGCCTTTAAGACTTGTATCATAGTCTTCGATGAACGTAGATCATTTATTATTTGAGGTGGCACCCTTACGCCTTTTTTGTTGAATTCAGTTATTAGATCAGATAGAACTCGCCAAATTGCATCATAGTTCATGATCATCCCTTATACTTACTTTTCCTTTGATTTGACTTTTTCGATATGAAACTGCATAAGCTATATTATTAACTTTGTTAACCATTCAAAATTCATGTTTAAACGAAAAGGTTTTTAGTTGTGCTGTTTAATCAAGTCAAGCGTATAAGTGTGATTTAATGAGGTGAAAGTGAGTTGTCAATATTTGCGGCTCCAGGCGCGTATGACCGTGCTATTACGGTGTTCTCTCCTGATGGGCGTCTATTTCAAGTTGAGTATGCTTGGGAAACAGTTAACAGAGGAGCAACAATAATTGGAATTACATGTAAGGAAGGTGTGGTTTTAGGAGCTGAGGAAAAATTAGACTCGATTTTACAAGACCCAACTTATACTTGGAAGTTATATGAGATTGACCAACATTTAGGTGCAGCCGTGGTGGGTTTAGGTTCGGATGCACGCATCCTTATAGACCAAGCGAGAGTTTATGCCCAGAGCAACAGACTGCTTTATGACGAACCAATAGATGTTGAAGTTGTAGCGAAAAGGATAAGCGATATAAAACAGCTTTACACCCAACATGCAGGCGTCAGACCATTTGGAGTTTCAATCTTGTTTGGTGGAATAGACAAAACTGGCTGCAGATTATTCATGACAGACCCAAGTGGTTCGTACAGAAGTTATAAGGCGGTTGCTGTTGGAATAGGTAGAGAAACAGCTGAAAAAATTCTTAGGGAAGAATATCGTGAAGATTTAACCTTGGAAGAAGCTATTAGGCTTGCAGTAAAATGCCTAGTAAATGCTTTGAAGGCAAGAGGAGAGGAACCTAGGTTAAGACTATGTGTAGTACCTTCGGAAACTAAGAAAATTAGAATGCTTCCGCTAGAAGAGATTGAAGGATATATTAAGAGTCTGGGAAGCTAAATGAGCCAGAAATATACCATTGCAAGAATAACCCGTGAAGGAGAACGCTTCGAAATTCTGGTGAACCCAGAAAAAGCATTCGAATATAGGTTGGGCAAGATAACCTCGTTGGAAGACGTGTTGGTATCTGAAACCATATTTACAGATGCGAACAAAGGGTTAAAACCTTCAGAAGAAAAACTTAGAAAAGCATTTGGAACCACAGACCTCTTCAAAATTGCCGAAATAATACTCAGAAGGGGAACCCTACAACTCACAGCAGAACAAAGAAGAAAACTAATCGAAGACAAAAAGAAGCAAATAATAGCTTTCATATCAAGAAACTGCGTTGATCCAAGAACCAACCTTCCGCATCCACCCTTAAGAATTGAACAAGCAATGGAACAAATTCATTATTCAATAGATCCATTTAAAGATGCAGAAGAACAAGCTAAAGACATAATTAAACTTTTACGTTCAGTTCTCCCAATAAAAACAGAACAAGTTTCTGTTTCAGTTAGGATACCCCCAGAATTTGCAGGAAAAGCCTACGGTGTTATAAAGGGATTCGGAACGATAAAACATGAAGAATGGCGAGGAGACGGCTCATTCCACGCAATCGTTGAAATGCCAGCAGGCCTTTATGGACCTTTCCTTGAAAAACTTGGAGGACTAACTAAAGGAGCTGCAGAAGCAAAACTAATTGAATAAATAATAAATTAATTGAAGGTGTTAAATTTGCCGACATTTTTTGAAAAAAGAGAGCTTGTTGCACCTGGAGACTTGTTGGCTGAAGGAGACTATATTGCAGGCGAAAACACGTATAAGGAAAATAACAAGATTTATGCCACAAGAATAGGGCTTGTGGAATATGAAAACCGAAAGGTTAGTGTTGTAGCCTTAAAAGCATTTTACGTACCGCGAGTTGGCGACATGGTTATAGGGAAAATTGTTGAAGTAGGCGTTTCAGGCTGGAGTGTAGACATAAACTCGCCTTATTTGGCTTTGCTAAAAGCTTCAGACGTTATGGAAAGAACCTTCAATCCTCGAAGAGATGACTTAACATCAATCTATGATGTAGGAGATATGATAATTGCGAAAATAACAGCATACGACAGAACCCACAATCCCCTTTTAACGGTAAATGAACCTGGATTAGGCAAAATTACCAGAGGCCAGATAGTTCGTGTAACTCCTGCAAAGATTCCGAGGATAATCGGAAGAAAGGGTTCTATGATAAACATGTTAAAACGTGAAACTGGTTGTAGAATTACCCTTGGACAAAATGGATTAATCTTAATAAGTGGCCGTTCACTTGAAAGTGAAAGACTTGCGGTTATGGCAATAAGAAAAATCGAAGAGGAATCCCATACAAGCGGTTTGACAGACCGCGTAGCCGAAATGATAAGAAAAGAAAAGGAACGAATGAAAAATGAGTAAAACCCCTGAAAAACTCATAAATGAAAAGGGATTACGCCTAGACGGCCGAAAACCAGATGAATTAAGACCAGTTAAGATAGAAGTAGGAGTATTAAGTAACGCTGACGGTTCAGCTTATATAGAACAAGGAAAAAGCAAAATTTTAGCTGCAGTTTATGGTCCAAAAGAGGTTCATCCCAGACATTTAGCCTTGCCTGACAGAGCAGTATTAAGATGCAGATACCACATGGCTCCCTTCTCGGTTGAACAAAGGAAGTCACCAGCACCATCCAGAAGGGAAATGGAACTATCGAAGGTAATTCGAGAAGCCCTAGAACCAGCCGTTTTCTTAGAATATTACCCAAGAACCTCAATAGACATATTCATAGAAGTCTTACAGGCGGATGGAGGAACAAGATGCGCGGGAATAACTGTTGCTTCTCTTGCTTTAGCGGATGCTGGAGTGCCCATGCGAGACTTAGTAGCGGCTTGTGCAGCGGGAAAAATAGACGGAAAAATAGTTTTGGACTTAACTGACACAGAGGACAAGAACGGTGAAGCAGACCTTCCAGTTGCTATGATGCCAACAGCAGAACTAATAACATTACTACAGATGGACGGAATGTTAACTACAGAAGAATTTGAAGAAGCATTAAATTTGGCTGTTCAAGGCTGTAAACAGATTTATGAAGCACAGAAAGAAGCGCTTAAAGCGAAATATATCGAAATTAAGGAGGCAGTTCAAGAATGATACCATCATCCATAATCACACGTGTAAAACAGAAAAGAATAGCCCAGTTAATTTCAAAAGGAAAAAGGATAGATGGAAGAAATCTATACGATTATAGAGAAATTCAAATAGAAACAGGCGTTATTGAACGTGCAGAAGGATCGGCTAGAGTAAAACTTGGAAAAACCGAAGTTCTCGTTGGAGTAAAACTTGAAATAGGAGAACCCTTTTCGGATGTCCCAAACGAAGGCGTATTAACTGTTAATGCGGAACTGGTTCCATTGGCGTCTCCAACATTTGAACCTGGACCTCCAGACGAAAATGCAATAGAACTCGCAAGAGTAGTAGACAGAGGAATTCGCGAATCAAAAGCAATAGTTCTAGAAGACCTATGCCTAATCCCCGGGAAAAAAGTTTTCGTAGTCTTCGTAGACATCTATGTTTTAAACCATGACGGAAACTTAATCGACGCATCAGCACTAGCGGCACTCGCCGCCCTAACCAACACAAAAATATTCAATTATGAAGTAAAAGATGATGAAGTGATAATTAAGCCAGGATATAAGAAATTGCCGCTTAGAAATAGTCCGATAGCCGTTACATTTGCAAAGATAAACGATAGATTAGTTGTTGATCCATGGCTGGAAGAAGAAGGTGTGATGGAAGCTAGACTAACAGTAATAATGGAGAAAGAAGGAAAGATATGCGCCATGCAAAAGGGCGGTGGAGGATACCTCACACCTAAACAAATATTAGAAGCAGTAAAAGTAGCATCTGAAAAATCCAAGGAACTAAGAAAACTGGTGGTGAAGGAATAATGGGCAAAAAATCTAAGAAAATTGGACCCTTAAGGGGATTTGGAGCAAGATATGGAGCAACAGTCAGAAAACGCTACAGAGACATAATTGTCGAAATGAAAAGACCGCATAAGTGCCCAAATTGCGGTTTTGAAACAGTAAAAAGGAAAAGCGTTGGAGTTTGGGAATGCAGAAAATGCGGATTTACATTTGCAGGTGGAGCATACACTCCATCAACCAAAATAGGAACAGTTGCAAGAAGAACAGCTCTAAGCATTTCAACAAAGGAGAGTTAAGCAAATATAGAAAAGGGAGAATTACAGTCTCATCCGTATTTTTTGCGACTCAAAGTTATATAGGAAACTCAACCCTCTATCTGTAATTTTGTAAGTTTCTGAATCAGTTAATATTAAAAATCCATTCATTATCAAAATTTTAAGATATTTATTCAACTGATGATAATTCAAGTGAGCACTTTGCATTATTTGAGTTTTCTTTTTACCTTCTGGCTTATCGCTTACAGACTTCAGAATATCACACATAATCGTAATTCTGTCCCTATACTTGAACTGCGCAAAGAATGAGTTAACAAGCGAGAATTTAGGTAGGAACATCTCTCATCAAGAATACAATTATACAATTTTGAATAGAAATACTTTACGCTTATCTTGTTTATATACTTGTGAACCTTAAATACAACGAGAGGAAGTTTCAGTTTGAGAACGCATGGAAAAGTTCTAATAACTACGTCGAGGAGGCCAACTCGCAGAATTCGAACTTTTTGTAACGATCTTGCACGTTGTATTCCAAATTCTATTCGAATAAATCGTGGTAAACTTAATCGTGAAGGAATAGCTGAAAAGGCTTTAGAATTAGACGCTGAACGT
>JAOZNA010000006.1:0-12777 GCA_029934005.1 Candidatus Bathyarchaeota archaeon | reverse complement strand
TTTAGGTAGGGAAATTGGTCCTCGTATTACTTTGTCTCATTTGATTTGGAATTTGAGGAAAGAAAGATGAGAGCGAAGGCGATTGTTCGTTTGAAATTTGATTCTGAAAAATATTTGGAGAATGTTTTTAGAGCTTTAGAGCCTGAAACGAGGAGTTCTCCGACAAGGAGAGTTAAAGTTGAAATTGGTAGGGAAAACGATTTTTTGGTTTTGAGTTTTTTGGCTAAAGACACAATTGCTTTGCGTGCTGCATTAAATGCTTATTTGAGATGGATAGGTACTACGCTTTCAATTTTGGATTTTCTTGATAACGCTTAATTAATGCCGTTTATCATATTGAGGCTAAGTGAGGAGTTTGAGATGACGGTTGAGCCTTCGAGGCTTCCGCCTCAAGTTCAGGAACGATTACTTAGGTTGCAGCAGCTTCAGCAGACTCTACAGAATGTTTTGGTTCAGAAACAACAGCTTGAGCTTGAACTTACAGAGCTTGAGCAGGCGTTAAGTGAAGTTGAAAAGCTTTCAGAAGACGCGGTTATTTACAAGTCGATTGGAACCTTGCTTGTTAAAAGGGATAAAGCTAAGGTTATTAACGATTTAAATGAACGTAAAGAGCTTTTGAATATGCGAATATCCGTACTTGGAAAACAGGAAGAAAGACTAAGGGGGCAAGTTAAGGAGTTACAAGAGAAAATTCAACAAGATTTACGCCCAATGTCTCCCTCATAAAGTTGTTAAACTTCATTGATGAGTTGGTAAAATGGTATCAGAAAACGAAGAACTTCCTAGTCTTAGCTCAGAAAATATCGAGGAGATATGTGAAATAGCAGAGAAGGCTGCAAGGAAGTATATAATGTCAAAGGTTCCCTTACGTAAGATTTCCGACATGGATATAACAGTTGAAGTTAACGGTGAGAAACCGCTTAATGTTAGCGTAAATGTGGATCTTGAGCTTTCTCCTCTTATGCGCAATTACAATGTTCAGGAACTTGTGGATGAGGCTGTTAGAAAAGCCTTTGAGGCTGTTGAAGCTTATTTGAGGGAGCTTAAATGCAAATTAAAGAAATAGTTTCCTTACTTGAACAGGTTGAAGCCAAACTTGTCGTTTTGCTTTGTCACCATAATGCTGACCCAGACGCAGTATGTTCAGCTTATGCTCTTTCAAGTCTTCTTAGGCAATTAATGCCTTCACTTGAATTGGAAATTGGAGCTGCTCAAGGACCAAGTCGTTTGTCAAAGCATTTGCTCAATTTTATTCCAGTGAAACTTGTTGAAAATCCAAGGATTGAAGAAGCAGATTTGATTATTTTGCTTGATACAAATACTATTCAGCAGCTGGATGATTGGGCTGATAGAGTAAAGGGAGCTAAAGCTCCACTGATTGTTATAGATCACCATGCAAGTCATCCAGAAACAGAGAAAATTGCGAAGCTTTGTTTATCTGACGAAAATGCTTCTTCAACATGTGAGATAATTTATGATTTATTCAAAGAGGCAAATGTTAAATTAGATAAAGACGTGGCTTTAGCTCTTTTTCTGGGAATAGCCTTCGACACCAGACATTTTCTTTTAGCAGGTGCGTCAACTTTGAAGGTTTTAGCGGATCTTGTCGACGCTGGAGTGAACGTTCAGAAGGCAATTTCAATGCTTTCCTTGCCAATGGACTTCTCAGAAAGGATTGCACGTTTGAAAGCTTGTAAAAGAATGAAACTCATGAAAATTAATGATTGGATATTAGCCTTCTCCCATGTTAGTGCTTTTCAAGCTTCCGCTGCAAGAGCCATAATATCCCTTGGAGCCGACGTTGCAGTTGTTGCTGGTCAACATAACGATTCAATTAGAATAAGCCTAAGATGCACAAACGAGTTTCATAAGAAAACTGGAATTCACCTAGGGAGAGATATAGCCAAGCCTTTAGGCGAATATCTAAATGGAATGGGAGGAGGACACTCGGTTTCAGCTGGAGTAAATGGTAGCGGAGAAATTGAATCCGCGTTTAAACGTTGTGTTAAGTTATTTAAGGAAAAATTGAAAGCTCTGCATAGCTGATAATTTTCCAACTCACTCCTTATTTGGAGTTCTCCGGCTGTTGTGCACGGAAAGGAAAGGTATAAAAGGACTTACTAAGTCATGTTTGATGTATGGGCTACGTTAGAGTAAAGGCGAAAATATGGAATGTAGAGAGACCGGAAGATGTTAAAGAAGCTATAATGCTTGTTGATACTGGCGCGATCTATACGATGTTGCCGAAAAGCGTCTTCCATGAGCTTGGGGTTAAACCTATAGGCAAGAGAAGGTTTAGATTGGCTAATAATGTCGTTATCGAGAGAGAAGTTGGAATATTAGGCATTGAAGTTCAAGGTATAAAGACGCATACGATTGCCATTTTCGGAGATGAAGGTGTCCAGCTTTTAGGCACGGTGACCCTTGAAGAACTTGGGTTAGAAGTAGACCCTGTGAGGGGAGAATTAAAACCATTGGAATTGCTTTTAATGTAAAATATAGCTTACCTACTAAGGTCTTTTTGCCCTCAGCTTCCATGAGCTTGGAGTTCCCAATTACATCCTCTTGCAAAAGGCAAATGGTATTAATATGAAATCATATTTTCATCTATCTTTTAATGAAGTAGGTGTGAAGATTAACAAAAATGAGTAGCTACTCTTTTAAGAGAGTTAAATTTGCGGTTCATGGTGGCGAGGGAAAGCGTGGAAGTAATTAAAACGGAGAAACTTACGTTCACATATGCTGGAAGAAACGAACCATCAATTAGAGATGTGGGTCTTTCAATAGAAAAAGGTGAATTTGTAATTTTAACTGGACCGAGTGGATGTGGAAAAACCACTCTTTGCCGTTGTTTTAACGGTTTGATTCCCCATTTTTATCAAGGAAAGCTGGAAGGTGAAGTTATTGTTGCTGGTTTAAAAGTTAATGAACATCCAACCTATGAGCTTGCATGCCACGTAGGACTGGTTTTCCAAAACCCAGAAAACCAGCTTTTCGCCCTTTCAGTAGAAAAAGATGTTGCTTTTGGGCTTGAAAACCTCGGCTTACCAAGGGAAGAAATAAGAAAACGTGTAGACTGGGCAATGAAAGTTGCTGGAGTTTACGAACTTAAAGATAGAGCACCATACGAACTTTCAGGAGGGCAGCAACAAAGGGTTGCAATTGCGTCTGTCTTAGCAATGCGACCCGAAGTTATAGTTCTAGATGAACCAACATCCTTTCTGGATCCTCTCGGAGCTAAAAGAATATTTGAAGACATTTACAAGCTTAACCAGAAATTAGGGATCACTGTAATCCTTGTTGAACATCGACTGGACCTAGCCGCAAAATACGCAACGCGTGTAATTGTGATGAATGATGGAAGAGTGTTATTAGATGGTGACCCAAGAGAAGTTTTGAGTTTAGAGAAAACAAGGTTGTTGGGAGTTGGCATACCAAAGGCAACAAGACTTTATCAACTCTTAAAAAATGATGGAATTCCTTTGAAAAGCGGGAAAGTTCCATTAACACCCGAGGAAGCAGCAGAAGCCATTAAGGAGGCGTTTAAAAGTGATTGAAGTTAAGGATTTACGTTTTGTTTATCCAAATGGCGTTGAAGCATTAAGAGGGGTGTCGCTTAAAATAGAAGACGGAGAATTTGTTGCTATTATGGGGCAAAATGGAGCTGGAAAAACCACCCTTGTAAAGCATTTTAATGGATTATTAAAGCCCACAAAGGGCGACGTTTACGTTGATGGAGTAAACACCAAGGATGTAAGCGTTGCAACCCTAGCTAGGAAGGTCGGCTATGTTTTTCAGAACCCAGACCATCAGCTTTTCTGCGAATCAGTAGAACAAGAAGTAGCGTTTGCCCTCAAAAACTTCGGATTCGACCAAGAAACAATCGAAAAAAGAGTTAGCTGGGCTCTTCAACTCCTCGGACTTACTCAATACCGCCAAGTTTCACCTTTTATGCTCAGCGGTGGAGAAAGAAAACGTGTTGCCCTAGCTTCGGTTCTCGCTTGGGACCCAAAAGTTGTTATTTTAGATGAACCCACAATAGGTCAAGATTATGCCCAAAAAGAAAAACTCAGACAATTCATAATGCAACTAAGAACTCAAAAGAAAACAGTTGTTATCGTTACACATGATGTAGAATTTGTCGCCGAATGTCAACCACGCATAATTTTAATGAAAAATGGAAAAATAGTTGCGGATGGTTCAGCAAAAGAAATTTTAACAAATCCAGAAGTCCTACTTCAAGCCTCAGTGATTCCACCTCAGATAACGCAAACCTTCCACTATCTTAAGGATATAGGTTTACCAACAAATGTAATAGACGTTTATGAAGCAAGAGAAACGATTCTAGAATTTTTGGGAGAAACCAAGAAATGAGTTTTTTCGAAGGATTAAAATTTAGAAAGGTTTCCTCTCCAATTCATGATTTAGACCCACGTATAAAATTTGTATTTGTGCTTGTAATTTTTGTTTTAGCTGTGGTATTTGCAGAAATTCTGCCTTTGCTATTCCTATTTATTTTGCAGCTTCCATTCGTTCTACTTGCTCGTGTTGGCAAACAATGGCTGCGTTCACTAAAAGGAGCAATTTTCTTTGCAGTTTTAATTTTCCTAATGAATTTCATTGTCAGTTTCATTTACGCCGGATATGTAGTTACAGCGCAGATGATTGAAAACGCCTTCACCATGACCTTCCGCTTCATAGTCCTCGTAAGCTCTTTTTCAATTTTCTTTCTAACCACCTCGCCAGATGTTCTAGGATTAGCCCTTGAACAAAGCCATATTCCATATGAGTTCTGTTTCGCCTTTACAACTGCTGTTCGCTTCGTTCCAGTCTTAGCTGATGAAGCCCAAACAATTATGGACGCTCAGAAGGCTAGGGGGCTCGAACTTGAAAAGGGAAACTTTCTTAAACGCGTAAGAAACTACATTCCAATACTTGTTCCTTTGATTGTGAATGCAATTCGTAGAAGCCTAGAGCTTGCGGAAGCAATGGAATCAAGAGCTTGGGGCGCAACAAAAAAGAGAACAAACCTTTACGTTCTAAAACCCAAAAGAGAAGATTACTTGCTCGCATTCATAACAGTGGCAATTTTAGCATTAGCAATTTATGTTAAGATTTTTGTTCCAATCCCAAAAATAACCCAAATTCTAAGAATTTCAGCTTGAAATAAATAGATTTTTCAACAAGCATTAACGAAGTATTCTCGGAATAAAAATGGAAGTAAAAACGCTTAGAGTAATTGTTGATGAAAGAGAAAGACCTTCTGGTGTTCCAGACGCCCTTAAAAATTTAGGAGTTAGAGTTGAATTCAAAATGCTTGAAATAGGTGATTACGTCGTTTCTCCAAACTGCGCTGTTGAAAGGAAGACAGACAATGATTTCCTAAAGTCTTTATATTCGGGAAGACTTTTCGATCAAGCCTCAAGAATTAAAGAAGCCTACGAAAAAGCTGTTTTGGTTGTTGAAGGTGAATTTCCAAAATTTCTATATGAAATGGAAAATCCTAGAGTTTTCTGGGGAGCCCTAACCACTCTAGCTTTCAAGTTCAACCTAAACATATTCTTTTCAGCAAACCACAAACAAACAGCCGACATCATATACACACTTGCCAAACATGAAGTTGCAAGAAAACCAAAGGGACCCTATGTTAAGAAGAGAGTTAGAGGAGCCGAAATGGAACAACTTCAACTAGCCATAGTTGCCTCTCTTCCCGGAATTGGACCTAAACTTGCAGACAGGTTGCTGAGAAGATTTGGCACAGTTAGAAGAGTTTTTCAAGCATCAATTTCCGAATTTGCTTCAATAGACGGTGTTGGAAGGATGAAGGCAATGAAAGTTGCAAACTTTTTAGACTCCCATTACAAGCCTGTCGCGACGAAGCCTCGTCAACTTCCCTTAAAACCGCCTTGAGAAATGCTAACCATAAGACTTTAATTTCAAATAAGTCGTATTGCCTTTTGCGAGGAGAAAAAATTTGAAGTGGTTAAGGGCTGCAGCCCAAGAAATAATTGAAGGTGCGAAAAGGGCAATAAGCGAACTTGATATTCAGCAAGTTGAAAAAATGATTGACATGATACTTGATGCCAAAGATAAAAAAATCTTTGTGGTTGGAATGGGAAGAAGCGGGTTTGTAGCAAGAGCATTTGCACTTAGGCTAATGAACCTAGGATTTAACGTATATTTTATAGGGGAAACCATTACTCCGTCAGCTCAAAAGGGAGATTTACTAATAGCCATTTCCGGAACCGGTTCCACAAAAATGGTTTTAACCGCAGGCATGGCAGCAAAAGAAATCGGCGTAAAAGTAATAGCTGTAACTTCCTTCCCAGACTCCCCATTAGGAAGAGTTGCTGATCACGTTGTAGTTGTTAGTGGAAGAACAAAAGCAGGGTGGCCAAGAGAAGCAGACTATTTTGTTAGGCAGTTAATGGGCGAGAGGGAACCTTTAACCCCCCTTGGAAGCATTTTCGAAAATAACTGTATGATATTCCTTGACAGCCTAATAGTTGAGCTTATGGCTAGACTTGGAAAGACTGAGCGGGAAATAAAGGAAAGACATGCAACAATAGAGTAATTAGGAGTTGGTTGAAATCAGAAAGAAATGGAAAAAGAAACGGATGAGAAAACAGAAAAAGAAAAGAAAGAGACGAAGAGCCAGATACAAATAAACTTCCCATCAAAAATAATACATTTTCGAGTTCCCGGCAGATTAAAAACTAAATTTATTGAGTGTTGAGTTCGGTTAAAAATATATGGTAGTTAAAACATGTTGTTTTGGCTGGAGGACAAACATTGAGGTATGATGTAATCATTGTTGGAGCTGGACCCGCTGGAATCTTTTCGGCTTTAGAACTTGCGGAAAAAACCGATTTAAGCATTCTTATCTTGGATAGAGGCCCCGACATTGATAAGAGGAAGTGCCCTGCTAGTCGTGGGCTTGGATGTAAACATTGTGATCCATGTTTTATTCTTTCTGGATGGGGAGGTGCTGGAGCTTTCAGCGATGGCAAACTTACGTTGTCAACTGAAACTGGCGGATGGTTAAACGAGTATTTGACTACGAAAAAGCTTGAGGAATTAATCGACTACGTGGATGGTATTTATAGGAAGTTCGGAGCGCCAAACAAGCTTTATGGAGCTAACCAAGACAAGATTGAGGATATTGAGCATAAGGCTTCGCTTGTTAGACTTAGACTTGTCCCTCAAAAGGTTAGGCATATGGGAACTGAGAAGTGCGCTGAAACATTGCGAAGGATGCGGGAACACCTCAATAAACGTGTGGATATTCAGTTTATGTGTGAAGCAAAAGGACTTATTGTCAAAAACAAGAAGGTTGAAGGTGTTGAAGTTGCCGATGGAAGAAAGTTTTTTGGCAAATACGTAATCGTTGCGCCGGGGCGGAGTGGAGCTGAATGGCTTAAGTGTGAAGCCCAAGCTTTAGGCTTAAAAACATTAAATAATCCCGTTGATGTTGGAATCAGAGTTGAAGTTCTAGCAGCAGTTATGGAAGAGTTAACTGATGCTCTTTATGAACCTAAGCTAATCTATTATTCGAAATTCTTTGACGACCAAGTTAGAACGTTCTGCGTTGCTCCCTATGGCGAAGTAATAAGTGAATCTTATGATGGTATTTTAACAGTTAATGGGCAAAGCTATGCTAGGAAAAAGACTGAAAATACTAATTTTGCATTGCTTGTTAGTACAAGGTTTACTGAACCGTTTAGGGAACCAATAGCCTATGGAAAGTACTTGGCTAGGCTCGCCAATTTATTAAGCGGAGGCATAATAATTCAGAGATTAGGTGACTTAGAAGCTGGTAGAAGGTCAACGAAGGAAAGGATAGAAAGAAGCGTTGTAACTCCAACCCTCAAAAATGCTACACCTGGAGATTTAAGCTTTGTTTTGCCATACCGTTACTTAACAAGCATAATGGAAATGCTTAAAGCTTTAGACAAGATAGCGCCAGGCATATATTCAAAGGACACTTTGCTTTACGGAATAGAAGTGAAGTTTTACTCTTCAAGACTTGAGTTAAGCAATAAATTTGAAACGAAAATTAAAAACCTCTTTACAATTGGTGACGGAGCTGGCATAACAAGAGGGCTTGTTCAAGCGTCTGTTTCTGGAATTGTAGCTGCAAGAGAAATAATTCGAAGGGAAAATGTGAGTTAACGCTTTAAGGAGGAAAATTACATGTTCGACATAGTTATTAGAAATGGCAGAATAGTTGATGGTTCGGGAAATCCTTGGTTTATTGCTGACATAGGCATAAAGAACGGTAAGATTGAGAAAATAAGTAGGTTGAAACTTAGGGATGCAGATAGGGTTATTGATGCTGAAAAATGCATTGTTAGTCCTGGTTTTATAGACATGCATTCTCATTCTGACTTTTCTCCTTTAATTAATCCTTATATGGAGAGTAAGGTTAGGCAAGGAGTAACAACCGAAGTTGTTGGAAATTGTGGTTTTTCAGCTGCTCCACTTAACGATTTTTTAAAAGAGGAGATTTTGAAAACTACTCCGATGCTAAGAGAAGCTAGGGTAAATTTAGATTGGTTTTCGATGGAAGAGTATAGGGAAAGAGTGGAGAAAAATGGTGTTTCTTTGAATATTGCGCCTCTGGTTGGCCATGGAAACATAAGAGGATTAGTTTTACAATATGAGAAGAGAA
Source organism: Candidatus Bathyarchaeota archaeon (assembly GCA_029934005.1). GTDB lineage: Archaea > Thermoproteota > Bathyarchaeia > Bathyarchaeales > WUQV01 > JAOZNA01. The sequence goes on along the minus strand of JAOZNA010000006.1, from coordinate 4,106 downwards.
AACCAACCGAAGAAGAAATGGAAAAAATGAAGCAAATTTTGGCTCAAGCAATGAAGGAAGGAGCCTTTGGCATGTCCACGGGACTAATATATCCGCCTAGTTGTTATGCAGACACTCAAGAAATAGTAGAATTGTGCAAGGTTGTAGCGGAATTTGGCGGTTTATATGCGAGTCATATTAGAGGGGAACAAGACCAGCTTTTAGATGCTGTTAAGGAAGCCATAGAAATTGGGGAGAAAGCTGGAGTTCCAGTTGAAATTTCACATCATAAAGCTGCTGGTAGGAAGAATTGGGGAAAGGTTAGGGAGAGCCTCCGCATAATTGAAAATGCTCGTTTTAAAGGGGTTGAAGTAACGTGTGATGTTTACCCTTATACAGCGGGAAGCTTCGGATTAGCTTCTCTTCTTCCACCCTATGCCCATGAAGGAGGAGTGGAAAGGCTTGTTGAAAGGTTAAAAAATTTCGAATTTCGACAGAAATTAAGAGAGGATATGGAAAAAGGTGTGGAAGGTTGGCATAGCATGTTTGAGATTTTAGGATGGGAAAATATAGTTATAGCCTATTGTAAAGGGCATCCGGAATATGAGGGAAGGAACATTTCAGAAATAGCTGAAAGTGAAAATCTTGACCCTTTTGATTTTGTCTTTGACCTAATAGTTGAGGAATATGCTTCAGCCAGCGTTATTCTCTTCTCCATGTCGGAGGATGATGTTCGTAAGGTTTTGGAAAGTCCATTTTCAATGGTAGGGTCAGATAGTTCGGCTAGAGCGACTTATGGAGTGTTAAGTTCTGGAAAACCTCATCCAAGAGCTTATGGAACGTTTCCTAGGGTTCTAGGAAAGTATGTTAGAGAAGAAAAGGTTTTGACGCTTCAAAATGCAATAAGAAAAATGACTTCTTTTCCAGCTCAGAAGCTGGGATTGAAGGATAGGGGATTAATCAAGGAAGGAATGTGGGCTGACATAACGATATTCGACCCAAACAAAATAGTTGATAAAGCAACTTTTGCCAATCCTCATCAATATCCAGAAGGAATAGAATACGTGATAGTAAACGGCAAAATTGTAGTGGAAAAAGGGGAACATACAAAGGAATTACCGGGTAAAGTCCTACGCAGACCCGCTTAACCTACACTGAATTTTGAGTTACCCTTTTAAATGCAGAATACAAAATGGTAAAATATGTTGAAAATTACGCCCATATTTCTCTTCGGCGAACATCCAAGATTCATTGAGGGAACCAAACATGTTGTTATTACTAAGAAAAGGGAATTGAAAGCTAAGGCTGAGGAAATTCTTGACGGGCTTAAGGAAAAATTGACCGTTGATGTTGATTTTTTAAAGCCGAAAATTGTTATGGTGGAAAAGGACTTCAATGATTTTGAAAAATGGAGTGAAGGCACGGATGCATTCTTAATTTTCAGGTACACGCTACGCTTTGGTTTATGGCTTAAGAAAATATCCGAATTTGAATTACCAATAGTTTTATTCCATGCGGAAAATATTCCAAATAAGGCGTTAGACAGCCTAGAATATATGATAGACAAGAAAAACGTGTTTTTAACCGTAAATAGCAAGGAGATAGATTCAACTCTGAAAATTTTAAACACTTTGAAAAGCTTGGAAAATACTAAAATTCTAATTTCTAATGTAGATTATCCCTTTTACATTGAAAGAATAAGGGGGAGATATGCAAGTCCTAAGTTAATTAAGGAAAAACTCGGAGTCACTGTTGAGGAACTACACCATGAGGAACTACTTAGGAAATGGGAAAACATCAGCTATAAAAAAGCTGAGGCTCTCGCAAAGGAATGGACAAAAAAGGCGGAAAAGGTTGTTGAGCCTTCCCTAAAAGATGTTACTATAGTCGCAAGATTTTACCTTGCCGTTAAAGCTTTGTTAAAGGAGAGAAAAGCTCATGCCTTTACAATGGCTTATGGAGAAGACTCCTATCCAGTTCCATGCTTAGCTTATACAAAATTAAGGGATGAAGGCATACCGGCTGCATGCGAAGGAGACATAAACTCGCTCCTAATGATGCTTATATTCCACTACCTAGCCGAAAAACCAGCTTTCATGGGAAATACTGTAAGAGTGGATTATAGAAAAAATCTTGTTGCTTTTTCACACTGCGTCGTTCCAACAAAAATGAACGGATACTCCGACAAGCCAGCACCATACAATTTAAGAGATTACCATGAAATGAAGTTTCCCGGAAGTGTCACAGCCTATGCTCCAATGAAACCAAACAGAATCGTTACAATTGCAAGGTTCAAAGGAGATTTAACAAAAATGATTGTATGTAACGGAAAGGTTAGAAAAAGCGAGGAAACTACGCATTGCAGAGCAACAATATGGATAAAAGTAAAGGACGCTAGAAAATTTCTACATGAAACGTTTGGAAACCATCACGTAATTGTTTACGGAGATTACAGAAAAGAACTTGAGCAAATTGGAAAATTATTAGATATTGAAGTTATAACATTATAAACTAACAAACAACTGAAAATATTCCCTTAAACGCTTTGTGAAATCTCGCATTTATAGTACTTGTCAGGGTGAAGGTGGTGGAGGAGGATGGGCGGGTCTTATAAATATGGGTCTCCCTTGCAGAATAGCAGTTATTATCTTTCTTCTAGCGCTTTCAGCCAATCTCCAAACCGTGTTTCGTGAAATATTCATTCTTTGTCCGGCTTCTTCAAATGAGAGTTTTTCTAGGTCTATTAGGCGGAGTGCTTCGACTTCTGCCGCTTCAAGTACGATTGGTTGCTGCGGTGTCGGTGGCGGTGGAAACGGATTGAAGCCTTGAATTGGCGGGGTTACACCTATCATTACTGGTTTTGGTCTTCTTCCTAATCTTCCTTTTCTGCGTCTGTGGCACCATCTTTGGCCAAATCTTGACATTTTGGCTTCCTCATTTTTATGTGATATATCACAAAATATTTAAGGCTTCTTCCATCCCTAAAATTAAAGGTTCGGATTCCTAACCCCAGTTACCTCGACGACCTTTCTGCGTAGCTCCTCATACCATTCTGGAAGCCCCAGCTTTTCTATGACCCTTTCGGGAGTGTAAGGCTTTATATCCAAAACTGGAGTCCCATTAAACAAGTCTAAGTTTTCGACATAGAGCCTTCTGCCCTCTCTTTTTAACAGTTTCACTATGGTTAGGGCTATCGGAACAGGCCTATGTGGAGAATCACAGCAGAAAACTCCTACTTCCGGAAGGTCTTCCTCTTTTAGACCGAAGCGCTGCAAACGTCTAAATCTAACACTCAAAAGCTTTTTCTGTTCCTCCTTAACCTTATGCAAATACGCAATAATTATTAGGTGGGAAAAACCGTCTATCCCTTCTAAGCCTTCTTCATACTCCTTGAAAACCTCTATTTCTCCTTCAACTCCAAACATTGAATTTTTCACAGTTTCGTCATCAAATTTTACGTGTACTTTCCCTACAGGCTTAAGAACTATTTCTTTCATGTGCTTCATTATCCAGTATTCTATTTTAAATCATTTTGTATTTTCCATTTCATTTGTGTGATATATCACAAAATTTATATTTCGCCATTCAACTTATTATGTGAAGTATCACGAAAAGAGGTGAAAATAACATGCCTTGGGGATGGGGATGGAGAGGCGGCGGATGGGGCTGGTGGAGCCCATGGCCAGGCAGAGGACCATTCAGCTACCTACCACCATGGCAAAGACCAGGCTGGATATTCGGCAGAGGAGCATGCTGGTGGCTCTTCGGCCCATACGCATGGGGAATGTGGGCAAATCCATGGTACTGGTACACTAGATACTGGATTTACCCATGGCCTTGGTACTGGTACTGGAGCCTATACATGCCCTACGCGTATTATACGTACCCATGGAGCCTCTACGCATATCCATATATATCCTATCCATGGTACCCTAGATACTGGTAAAACAGGAGATGAACAAATTGGCATGGCCAAGAAGACGATACTGGAGATGGGGTGGAGGAGGTTGGGGATGGGGCTACCCGCCAGCCTACGGTTATCCACCGCAATATCCGCAATATCCACCGCAACAACCATACTATGGCTATCCACCAATGGCGCCGCCGTGGGCGGCACCACCAATGAC
>JAOZNA010000115.1 GCA_029934005.1 Candidatus Bathyarchaeota archaeon | reverse complement strand
AAACTGAACGATTATATTTAGCCCATGAAATATAAACTGGAGCCTCCCAACCCGGTACAAGCCTCTTATACGAGTTAACACTCGGATTAGTAATGGCTGCCAAAGCTTTTGCATGAGCTAAAATACCGCCGATAAAGTTTAAGGCTAATCTGCTCAATCCATATGCATTTTCTGGGTCATAAAACAAGTTCTTAGATTTTTCATCATCCATAAGGCTAACATGAGTATGTAATCCAGCGCCATACTGCCCATAAAAAGGCTTAGGCATAAATGAAGCAACAAATCCCCTTTTCTTTGCCATAAGCTTCACAAGAAATTTAACCAAATAAATGGTGTCAGCCATTTTTAATGCATCTGAATAAAGCAGATTCAATTCGTATTTTCCAGGAGGAACCTCATGATGGTGTTTTTCAACAAAAACACCAGCACTTTTAAGATTTTCCACAATTTCAAGTCTCAAATCAAATCCAAGATCTGTCGGAGGAGTCGCTAAATAACCTCCTTCATCAAGAAAGCATATTCTTCCATCATCACCTTTCCTAAAAATGAAAAATTCAATCTCGCTAGAAGCATAATAGTTAACAGACACCCCCAACAACTCTCTAGCCTTCCCCAACATTTTTTTAAGGACAAACCTTGGATCAAGTTCAAATGGAGCATCAGACTCCGGGTTATAAATATCGCATACTACCCTCGCAACCCCCTGCGGAAAAAGCCCTTTGGGAAGCACAGTGAAAGTTTCAACATCTGGAACCAATTTTAAATCGCTTCTACTAATATCAACCATACCCACAGACGACCCATCCACATGAATCCCATCCTCAACAACCCTCAAAAAACGTTCAGAAGGAACCCACAAAGAATGCAAACCACCCAACAAATCGGTAAATTGCAACATAACCTGCTTCACATTCCCAGACTTAATAAGCCCCTCAATCTCCATCAACACCATCCTCCAACTCAACAAAAGCTTTCTCCTTTTATTACATTTTCTAAACTCAAACCTTGTCTTAAAACACTTGTGAATAGTAATTTTAATCTTAGAGAACAACAACCATAACCTTAACAAAGCATTAATACGCGGCCGTAGTCTAGCCTGGACTAGGACGCCGGCCTTCCGAGCCGATGACCCGGGTTCAAATCCCGGCGGCCGCACCAATATAGTGATGTAAAATCAATGAATTGTGGAATGCTCGGTTTAATATTCATCTATTGTTAAAGACTAATTTTTATATTTTAAAGTGCCTGAATAGCTGGTGGCTTTTCTACAATTTCCTTTTTTATGAACTCGTTAAGAATCTTTAGGTATCTTTCATGATTATAGATCCATCTTCCGTTTTTAAAGCATTGGAAGGGGATTGTTGCTCTTGACGAATTGGTTAAATCTTGAATAGCATATTGATAGCTTCTTAGAAGTCTCTTCCTAACGAGTTTAGATAATACTTGTAAGAATTTTCTAAATTCATTCCTTGGGAAGCATAGGTAACCATACAACTGGTTTTTTCCAAGAATTTTCCCCAACGCCTTCACGAAAGGTTTATCCATTAATGAGCAAGCAAATTTTACCATGTTTATTTCTTTGTCAAAGCTAAATATAAAGAAAGAAAATTCGGAATCCTTTCCAAAGTAGAGAAATGTCACTTCAAAGCTTTTCAGGAGTTCTTCGCCCATAACATGCCTATAGTAGTGATAGCGTACCAGCTGAGGGGAGATTCCTAGCCTTTCCCCAAGTTTTGTGAAGCTTATTCTAGCGTCTATTTCAAGTTCCTTCAGAATAAGGATGTCGGTTTCATCAACATTCGCCATTAATGGTTCAGATTCCAACAGAACTTGCGAAGCATCTCCTTTTCCGGTTTCCACTTCCTTCATCCATTCATCCCAGTTAAAGTTCCATGCAGCTTTTTTCTCATCGAACCATTTGCATCTTGAATTAATTGAATGAACATAAGTTAACCAAAAAATCTGAGTTCTAATCGACAATCCAAGCTTCTCAAGTTCGTTAATATATTGTTCAAATAGAGAAGAAAATTCCCAAGGTACGACAAAGATTCCAATGCAGCCCTCAAACATGCCGTAGCATCTGCCTACAAATATCCAGAAATCGTTAACCTTTAAGGCGTCAAAAAGAATGTCTTCATAGCCGGGAACAGCTTCAGCGAAAACTATAGCTCGCTTAAGTCCCAAACGTGCATAATTAACATTTATGTTAAATCTTAGAAAAAACTGGGAGGAGAGGCGATTAATTTTTTTACGTAGAGTTTCTGGATGAATCCCTGTTTTTCTGGAAACTTCAGCCAAGTTTCTTGGACCGTAAACTCCCAAGGCTTCAAGGATTTTTAGATCAGTTAAGCCGTAACCCCTTCGCATAACATTTACCTATCATAGCAGTTTTCCCTTTCAGCTTTTAAAATTAACCTAGCAAGGCGCCACAGGATTATCAATTTCTACTCCGCCATTTGGATCCACAATATCTGAGCCAGCAGTTGACAATGCTCTAGCAAAGCTCTGAACTGGCATACTAAACGAAGCAATTGCCATAGTTATAAGCGGGGCGAAAGTAAACACAAGCAGTATTAACAACGCCATAGCCTTCATGTTCATATAATCACCTCCTTTTATTTTTCCACTCAAAATATGAAAAGTGATATGAAAAA
>JAOZNA010000005.1 GCA_029934005.1 Candidatus Bathyarchaeota archaeon | reverse complement strand
CGGGATCGCCAGCGCCCCAGGCTGGTATCCTAGACCAAACTAGACGACGGCCCCGTTGTAAATTTATGATTTTCTAAAATGGAAAGATTATTAATCTGTTATAAACCTTAAGTTTAGACGCTTCGGTAATTGGAATTTGTTGCCCGGTAGTTTATAGAGTTCCTTTTCTATTTTGATAATGTATAATGTTAGAAAGTCATTTTAATTGGTTCGAAATTAGCAAAACAAATTTATTTGTTTGATGCTTATTAGCCTAAGTTCGTATGAGGCATGCTCAATGAGTGAGAGATCAAAGTTAAGAATAGAAAATCCAGTTACCCTTGCATTTTCATTGTTTTATTTAATCTCTGGAATTCTATTTCTTTATTCGCTTACGAACGATCCGAACATGGTTCACATAGCCCTAATTGGTATTTTAAGCGTAATTACGGCTTTCGGTGTTTTTAGAATGGAAAGATGGAGCATATGGCTTGTTTTCGTATTGTTTTGCATGGGAAATGCCTTTTCTTTCAGCCTAATCTTCCAAATGAGCAGTCTACTATTTGAAATAACCATAATAGCTTACTTAATACTCATTTGGATAGCGACCATTTACTTAATGGCTAAACGGGAAATCTTCCACTAAAAGATGCACTTGCACTTTTTCTCCAACATCTATAAACTGCCTATTTTCTGGAATTTCAACAAAACCTTCAGCTTTAGCTAAGCTGGATATGGCTCCAGACAAGCCGGGCTCAACGGGATGAGTCCAAAAACGACCTTCTTTATCTTTCCTCAAATAAACCATTGTGAAAGTGCGTCTTCCCTTTGCAGCAAACATTTTTTCGGCAGCAAAAGCGTTCACAACACGAAGCGGTTTTTCCTCCTTTCCAACCATCCGATAAAGAACTGGCCTAACAAACAGATAAAATGTAAATAATGCAGAAGTTGGCTGTCCGGGCAAGGCGAAAACTGGTTTGTCATTCACCACTGCAACTGTGGTTGGCTTACCAGGTTTTATGGCGATTCCGCAGATAATTAGCCTTGAACCGCTTAAACTGGCTAGTATTTTAGGCATTAAATCGTGTGGTCCCACGGAAACTCCGCCGGAAGTTAAAACGACATCTGCGATTTCTAAGGCTTTTTTTAGTTTTTCTCTTATTTTTTGTTCTTCGTCGGGAACTGTTCCTAGGTTTATTGGAACTGCCCCGCACTCTGAAACCGCAGATGCTAATGTATAAGAGTTTATGTCGTAAACCTTTCCAAGCTGAAGAGGTTTTCCCGGCTCGATTATTTCTGGTCCTGTCGAAATAACTGCAACTTTAGGTTTTCTATAAACCTTCACGTTTTTTATTCCAAGAGCAGCCAATACTCCCACTTTTCTGGGGTCAAGTAATTCGCCTTTAAAGAGAACAGTTTCACCTTTTCTTATGTCAGCTCCTACTTTCATTACGTTCCCTCCATTGGCTACGGCTCGGTAAATTAGAACCTCGTTTTTATCTAGGTTTGTATATTCCATCATAACCACGGCATCTGCTCCGTCTGGGATAGCGGCCCCGGTTGCAACTTCTGCTGTTGAACCTTTTTCTAAGGAAAAATCTGGTTTCTCTTCGATTTCCACTCTTCCAGCAAGTTTTAATTTAACGGGGGTTTGTTCGCTTGCTCCAAAAGTGTCTTCGGCTCTTACGGCGTATCCGTCAACGGTTGAACGGTTGAAGGATGGAACATTAAAGGGAGCCTTTACGTTTTCTGCCAAAACCCTATTGTATGCTTCTTCTAGTTGAACGGTTTCCATTCCTAACGGTTTCGCATTTATCTCCTTATTTATAATTTCTTTTGCTTTTTCAAAGGAAATTATTTGTCTAAACATGGTTTTCATCCCGTTCAATATTATCGAAAAGATAAACAGCAACTTCTTCGCCTTCTTGTAGTCCTTCACGGTTTTCTGGAATAACTACGAAACCATTAGCTTTGGTCATGGTTGTTAAAACTCCAGACCCGGTTACACTTACTGGTTCGGCCAAAAATTCACCGTTTTTCTCATAAACTTTCACCCGTAAGAAAGCCTTTCTACCAAGCACTCCAGCAACACGTCTCGCAAGTTTTGCCTTAACCCTAAATCTAGCTTCTTTCTCTGCTCCAAGCAGCCTAAGAATAGCTGGTCTAACAAAAACTTCAAATCCTATGATGGCTGCAACCGGATTACCAGACAAAACGAAGAATGGTTTATTGTTTACTACTGCAAGAGCAGTTGGCATTGCTGGACGTATGGCTATTCCATGCACAATAATAGATGCATTCTCCATCTTGTTTATGGTTTCCGGAACCAAATCGGCTTTTCCTACACTTGTTCCGCCAGTAGAAACAATTATGTCTGCTTTTTCAGTTCCTTCCAATATTTTCTCCTTTATACTTTCTTCTCTGTCTGGAACAATGCCTAAATCTACTGGTTGAGCACCAAGTTCTCTGCACATGCTTGAAAGTATAAGCCTATTCGTTTCTATCACTTTTCCTTTTTCTGGCTCTTCTCCTATTTCAACAAGCTCATTTCCAGTTGCAAAAATCGCCACTTTAGGTTTTTGAATTACTTCAAGTTTTTCATAGCCTAAAGCTGCAAGTAAGCCTAAATGCCAAGGTTTCAACCTTGTTCCAGCCTTTAACACTAATTCTCCAGCTTTTACATCTTCACCTTTTTTAGAAACATTTTCCCATTTGGCAACTGCCTTTAAAACCTCAATTTTTCCATTGCTCTTCTTTGTGTGTTCAAGCATTATAACAGCGTCTGCTCCGTCTGGAAGGGGCTGTCCAGTCCATACAGCTCTAGCTTCACCATTTTTTATAAAGTCACTTTCAACAAGCATTAATTTCTTAGGGTGAAAAACAGAAGCGTTTAATGTATCTTCCGCTTTAATGGCGTATCCGTCAACGGCAGAACGGTCAAAACGAGGTACGTCCTTTTCAGCAATTACATCTACTGCTAGAACTCTTAAAAAAGCCTCACTTAAACTAATATTTTCAGACGGAAGCCTTTCTAACCGAGTTTTTTGGAAAAACTTTTCTAACGCTTCATCCAAAGGAGTTAACTTCGTAAATCCTTTAAGTCTAACCAACTATTTGGCACCAAAATCGCAATCAACCTAATAGTAAAAAAACTTATCGTAAACTTACAAGGTTTTTCCTCTTTTCTTCAACTCTTCAATTAGGATATTTCGCATTTTAACTGCGTCAACATCCAAAATAGGGCTTTCACTTATTATAACTGGGTTTAAACCAAGCTCCGCAACTAAACTTGCAAACATCCTAAAGTCTGGACCATAACCTTTTTCGTCTAGGGTGTGGTGGCGTTTTTCACCTTTCTCTCCATATTCTACATGCGTGAAGTGACAATGTAAGTTCTTAACGGTTTCCGAACCAAGTCTACGTTCAATCTCGTCTAAAACCACACGGAAATCGTCAACAGACTTAAACCTTCCCATATCCCTCGCATGAAGATGAGCCCAATCAATAACTGGAACTGTTCCTTCAACATTCTCGCATACAGTTAAAATTTCCTCTAAACTTCCAAACTGACTAAGCTTTCCCATGGTTTCTGGTCCAAGCTTAACATCCCTTATGCCCAAAGCATCCATTGACTCAACAACTTCTCTCATGGCTTTGATGCATGAAGACAAAGCCTTTTCGGGTGAAAGCTTACCGTAAAATCCCGGGTGAAAAACAACAATTTTCGCTTTCATCCAGTCCGCTGCCGTTACGCATGCTAACAAACGTTTCTTACTAGCATCTATCGTTTGCTCATTTCCACAAAAATTTATGAAGTAAGAACCATGCAAGGTTAACCAAACATCACTTTTCCTACAGTTTTCTCCAAGCTTTTCAGCATCTTCCCTTTTCATTTGAGGTTTAGGTCCCCAACGGACAGCCTGATATTCAAAAGCGTCAAGATTCTCCTCTTTAAGAAAGAACGGAATTTCCGTAACTGGCTTTTTCAATTCACGAAAACTTGAAGGAACTCCTGCCGGACCGAATCTTGGGCGATCCGCCAAATAGTATTCCTCCAAACCCTAATAATGGAATGGATGATTTATCGTTTTTTCCTTCTAATTCTAATCTTTCTAGGCTTTAAAATCAGCTTGCTATAAACTAGAGTAGCTAGTGATGGTATGAAAACTGCAAGGTTTTGGCATAATAGGTACTTTCCGATTATATCCAAATTTATTATGGGCTGGATTACAGTACTTAACCCATTTACAAAGTTTCTGAATCCAACAGAAGCTGATTTTAAAGTTCCATCTATTGAAGCCATTAATCCTCCTATTGGACCTAACGATTGAGCCGCTCCGCAAAAGGCGTTTCTAATTCCAACGATGAAGCCTAAAAATGAAGGATTAGCGTTGAATGCTCCAACTATGGAATCTCCAATTAGATTAGGCATGCTTACTGTGAAAATGAGAATAGCTAAGGAGAAGAAACATAAAGATGTAACTAAAATGCTTTTCACTCTAACATTCTCAAAAAAGCTTTTTAGCTTCAAGAAAAATTCTGGTTTCTTTCTCTCCTTTTTCTGTTTCACATATTCCTTCTTCCTCTCTCTGTACGAAGCTATGGTTAAGTAATTTGTGAGGTGAACCCAGCATGCTACAAGAGCAATTACAACAGTTATCGGCAAAATATGAAATAGAAGACTGATTTCTAATCCATTAAACTTCAATGGCATAGGATCTGTGGCACCAAGACTCTGCGCGATTTTTACAACAATAAACTGGAAGAAGAAAACTATACATAGGAAGGTTAAGGTTGGCCATACTTTTTCTAATGATACCTTAGGCAAGAGGCTATCCCCTTGAAGTTACTAATTGTTTAGCTATTACTACCAATTGCTTTAATATGAATTTTCCCTCTGAATTTCCGAGCCTTAAACTCTTTATTTTCGAGAAACTGAATATTCGTCAAACATGGTGTTACTCATGTATCCGAAACGGGTATTCACTTTAGTAGAAACCAATCCAAACGACGAAATCTATGAATTATGCATCACTTTAAAAGATGTGCCCGGAGCTATAGCAAAAACCGCTCAAGTTCTATCCGATGCAAACATAAACATTAAGACAGGCTCCCTATTTTATGGACCTGAAGGACGTGAAAAGGGTTTTTGGACGTCTTTTATTGATGTTTCAAAGGCCACAGTTAAACTTGAGGAGCTTGTTGACAAATTGAAAGGGCTTGATGTAGTTTTAGATGTTAAAGTTGAAAAACCTGTCCCTGTTGCCTACGAAGTTATACACTTTCCGATACTTCATGGAAACCGAAGGGCACTAGTGATGCCTATCGACCTTTTTAAAAGCTTATTTGAGGAAGTATCTAAAATACTGACTCCTTCAGGGTTTGCCGCTGTTTTTTATAATGCAGGAAAGAAAAGCGGAGTTTTCTTTGCAGAATTCTTAAAAAAGGAATTTAACTTAAAAACAATTGAAGAGCAGATTGCTGTGTTAAAACAAGCAGCGAGGGCCATAGGATGGGGAATTATTGAAGATGAAAACATCGATATGGAAACACTTAGTGGAAGCATAAGGATAAGGTATAACATTGAATCTTCTATATGGGGGAAAAGTAGTGACAATGTTTGTCATTGGACGAGAGGTTTTATTGCTGGATACATAAGTGCAGTTTACAAAATTGATTTGGAGGCTGTAGAAGTTAAATGTTCGGCTTCCGGAAATCCATGTTGCGAATTCAAACTTACACGTAAAATCTGAGGGGTTGATATTGTTTAACTGCAAAATATTGAAGTCATGCTTTCAAAGGGAATTCATGTTGACATTTTGGACATTTAACCATATTACACTGAACGGAGGAGGGGCATCCCGAGCATGCGAAGGCTCTGCCATAGGAGAGGTCGAACTTAAACCCACATTTAGGACATTGAACTATTCGTTTCCCCATGAACTCTCACTTCATCCTAAAACGGTTCATGCTAAAATTAAAATTTTTTCAAGCTTACTTAATATATAACTTAAGCCGTGAATTCGATGTCGAAAACTGGCGCTATGGAAAGAGCTGAGCTGTATCAAAAGAGGTCAACTCAGCTCCTACTAAGCAAGTTTATTAGTGGAGAAATTGAAAGGCTAGACCCAGTTTATGACTCGAAAAAGGGTTATAGATATCCACTTGTTGAGTCCATAGTTGGAACTTCTGAAAAAGCAGAGGAATTCCTAAACAAACTTTATGAAGCTGGTATTTTGGAGAGAAAACTTTATGATAAGACTATTTATTGCCCGTTTTGCGGCTCATCCAATGTTTCCACAAGGTATTGCTGCCCGTTTTGCGGCTCATTCAACATAAAGAAAAGCGCTCTGATTGAGCATGTCCAATGTGGTTACATAGATATAGAAGAAAAATTTCTTGATAAGGAAGGAAATCTAATATGTCCTAAATGTGAAAAATCCCTTGAAAAACCAGATGTAGATTATAGACGGGCTGGAATTTGGTGTAAATGTAATGATTGTGGAAAAAGCTTCGATATTCCTGTAACAACGCATTTCTGTAGGGAATGCCAGTCCACATTTAATTTTGAAAATGCAGTATGTAAAGATGTGTATACCTACTTTTTAACAGAAGAAGCGAGAAAGGAAGCTAAGTTAGGGGAGATGCTCATTACCCCCATAAAAGAAGCTCTCATTAAAATGGGATTTGAAGCTGAAAGTCCAGCTTTTCTAAAGGGAAAGTCCGGTGCGACCCATATATTTGACATCGCTGCCTACAAGAAAGGTGAAACTCGTGAATTAATGGTTATGGATCTCGCTATGTCTGATAATGAGGTCTTGGAACAGCCAGTAATAGCTATGTTTGCAAAGATATATGATGTTATGCCAGATAAGGCATGCCTAGTAGCTATTCCGAAGATGAGCGAAAATGGAAAAAGGATGGCTTCGCTCTATAAAATTGAAGTTATAGAGGCTGAAAACCCAAAAGAGGTAGTTAAAGCCTTAAAGAGAATATGTATAGAAAAAAGTTAGCTTGGTGAGTAAACGGCAATATTTCCACGTTCAGTTACGGCTTTGGCGATAAATTCTCCTTCCGGAAACTTTACACCGCCAAGGACATAAATAATATTTTCGCCTGCGCCAATGTAAATGTCTACTTCATAACGCTTGTGAAACTTGGAGTCCACCATCCATAAAGAAACTACATGTGCGGTTAGTGGTCCCTTATTCTTAAACGAGAAAACTATGCCACTCATGACTATTCTGACAGCGAAGAAATCGATGTCAACAACTGTACAGTGAGAATCGAAGCCTTCATCCTCCAGCTTTATCAAAAGCTTACCGTCTTCTTGCATGTAATCCTGCCATTTATCAGTAAAGTTTACGGCGTAATAGCTCCAGTCATCTGTAGGAGTATGCCCTGAGGTATCATTAAACCCGTTGTTGCTGTAGTCGCCTGAAGACCAGTTATAAGCTTTTAGATAAAATTTTTCTGAGAAAACATTGGTGGCGCGATATCTTATTTGTATTTCAACCGTAACTATGGAAGAATAACTTGATAAATCCACTAAAAATGTCCCGTTAATATCGAGTCTATAATTTGGAGGCTTAGCTTCTTCTTTAAATGTTTCCCAAGTTCCATCAACTGTTTGTGTATCTATGTAACTCCCACTTTGGCGGCTTCCAATATTTATTTGATATTCCTGTTGGGTTGGGAACCATTCAGAATAGGTCTCATTTAAGATGTAAACATTAGTAATTGTTAAATTCTCCCGCATTTTCTCCCAGTCATACTGATTCATTTCGTAACTCCATAAAAATATGTTTGAAACTATGATAACTACAAGGATTAGGCTCAGCACTACAACTATGACATTACTTACAGCTCTTTTTTCTCTTTTAAGTTTATGGAGCAATATAATAATCTGCAAATTTCGTTCCCCTTTTAGAGGTAATTCTAATATAATATGTTATGCCAGACGACCATGCGTATGTTATATTTAACCATCCATGCTGACCTGGATCTAAATCTAGTTTGGTGGTTGCCTGTAAAATATGATTTATATACACCCGGTCTATTGTTAGTGGAACCTTGCCAACATTACGGATATATAATCCGATTTGGTTGTTCTGCATGAACCAAACGTCTTCAACTATGAATCTTTCTCCCATTGTTTCTCTGAGATTTCTGCTGATAACGTAGGTGGATGCTGTGGCAATTGCCATAGCTGAAACTGCAATGACTGTTAGCAGTAGATTGCTTAGTACGGGGCTTATTGCCCTCGAATTCAACCAAATTTTCCTCATCTGGCTTTTTCTCCTCCTAAAGGAAAATTTTGAATGTTAGGTAAACTGAAATCAGAAGTACTAAGCTGTGTTTTAATCCAGCCATTATGCTTCCTTCCCCCATTTTTCCAGCTATAAGTCCGCTGAAGAAAGCTTGAAAGACTCCCATATGGAAGAAAATTCTTCTGGTTTCTTCCGGCATCATCATTGCCGAACTTAAGATAGGTACACCTTCGATGTTTACAAAGAAGGATTTGAAAAGCAAGACTATTGTGAAGAGGAAGACGTAGAAGGCAACGTAGGTTATGGCTATGTAAGGTCTAGTTCGTGCACGTCTTTCCTTTTCCATTAAAATTGTGGATCGAACAAAACGCCCCAGAGGAGAAAAAATTTTTTCTACTTTCCCCCCAGAACGGCTAGCTTCAATAATCAACGGAACTATTCGTTGAACAAGTAAGGTGTTTACACGCTTACCAAATAGTTCTAAGGCTTCTTCAAAAGGAAGCCCCCAAGACATTTGAATTACCATTTTCCTAAGCTCCTTTGTTAGAGGACCGAAATCACGTTTTGACGCTTCTTCTATTGCTTGCGGTAAGGTTGCTCCAGTTCGACGAATTTGAACTATTGTACGGAAAAAATCTGGTAGATGCTGGTCTATTGACTTTCTCCAACGATAATCTAAATATTCAACCACAGCTATTGGGAAAATTGCTACAATAACCGCCAATACAATATACTCATCAAAGGTTTTAATGAAATATCCAGAAAAAGATGTGGTTATTCCAACAACGATAATAAATAGACCTAAAAAGCCGGATATTGCCCAAACCAGTTTCTTTTCCCACAACTCTATCTTTCGCATTTCACCACCTCGGAGATATCATGTCTAAAATTATGAGAAAAATCAGAGAGGCTACTGGAACGCCGATATAGGTTAGTAGGTAAAGTAAGAGTTTAGGGTCTAGAAATCCCATTTCACCAGCTCCGCCAAGCATTGCCATAACCGCTAGCATAATTACTAAAAGCAATGGTCCCGCAACAAGTATTGCCACGTAGAACTCTGCCAAAATGGATAATGTGTCCGCGAATTTTTGGAGAGCCGTTCTTTTCATACGCATAAATTCTTTTGAACGTTCAAGAAGGTATGCTGCCAGATTTCCCCCAGAATGAATTGTGGCAATAAACCCTTGGAGCAAGTTTTTAAACGCTTCTGATGGACTTCTTCTTGAAGCTCTTTCCAAGGCTGAAACCGCATCAAGCCCTAAAAGCTCTATATCCCTAACTATTGTTTTCGCTTCAACCGTAACTGCTAGAGGAGCATTGATTTTAGCCATTGAACGAAAAATCTTATCTGAAGGAACTCCTGCTCCTGCCAAAACTGCCATATAAGCCGTAGCGAAAGGTAGTTCGTCTTCAAGCTTCCTTTTGAAAGTGTCTGCTCTGTAAATTGGATATAAGTAAAATGTTATAACTGTAAATGCCCCACCGAGCATAGCAAAACCTATTCCGAAGAGAAATGAGGAGAGGAGTTCTGTTCCTAACCAAAAGTAGAAAATTATTGGCGTGAGAACGAAAATAAATGCGGAAACTATGATGCTTGTAAGAACTGTTAGGCTTACGTATGCTCTAAAACTGATTTTCAATTCAGATTTCTCAAGGGATGTATCTAACCCCTTAAATAGAGGAATAATCCATGAAGCTTTCCTACCTATCAGATTGTATGCGAAAATTTGAGGTTTCCTAAACAAAAAATTCAGATTTTTAACCGTTTTTTGTGTCTTTTCAGTTTTTAAAGATGAGTGTTTAAACTTTCTTTTGAAGAAATTTTTCACTTTCTCTCCAATTTTCCTTAGTTTCATTTCATTCCAACTCTAGCTTTGTTGTAAACTCTTTCTGGATTGGCATAGTACTCGCGAATAATCTTGGCTACATCAGTATAACGCCTAATGTTGTTTTTAACCATCCATTTAAGGACAGTTTCTCGCCTTTTAAGCTCATTTCTCAATTTTTCATCAGAAATTCCATATTTCTCTATATGACGCTTCAAAATTTCACTTTTTCCTTTCTGTTTGAAATTGTCTGTTTTTGGATCCCAGCTGTAAATTTCCTTAGTCATTAACTCTTTCGTTTTGGAATTTAATCCTAAAATTTCGGTTACTGTAACTACTCTCCGTGCAGGCTTTCCCTCAATTTCGGTTCTTGTCTGAATAACTATGTTGTCTATCATTGCAATCATGGATTTCGGAATGTTCATTGGTTCGGATTCAAGCCTACTTATTGCTGCTTCAACAGATTCAGCATGCATAGTGCACATTCCAAGGTGTCCCGTCGCTATTGCTTGGAAAAGAGTGTATGCCTCTTCACCCCTAACCTCCCCAACAATAATATAGTCAGGTCTCTGTCTTACAGCTGCCTTTAACAAAGTAAATAGGTCTATTCCGTCTCTTTCTCTTGGTCCAGAGCCTGTTCTGACAACTGATGGAATCCAGTTTTCATGTGGTAAGTTAAGTTCAGGCGTGTCTTCAACGCTTACGATTTTGAGTTCTGGCTTAATAAACATTGAAAGGCAGTTCAGAGTAGTTGTTTTTCCAGCTGCAACTCCTCCTCCTATTAGAATTGACGCTCTGTTTTCAATTATGTACCAGAAGTAGGCAGCTATTTCAGGAGATAATGTGTTGAAGGCTATTAAGTCTGAAATTGTTAAGGGGTCAACTCTGAATCTTCTTATGGTGAAGGTGGAGCCCCTTCGTGTTATTTCGCTTCCATAAGTTAGTTGAATTCGACTTCCATCTGGTAATGAAGCATCAAGTAGCGGTGATGCCAATGAAATGTTTTTTCCAGCTAAATAGGCAAGGCGGAAAATGTAGGAGTTTAATTCCTCTTCATTTTCAAAAACTATGTTTGTTGGTAGTGATTCGTATATCCTATGCCAGACATATACTGGAATGCCTATTCCATCCACTGAAATATCTTCGATGAGGTGGTCTTTCATTAACGGGTCGATTTTACCGTATCCGAGGAAGTCTCTTATCACGTAGTAAAGGAGCTTATCTATGGCTTCTTTCGCTATTTCAATTTTGTAGTCCTTTATTACTTCCAAAACCTTGTTTTTTAGATATTCCTCAGCTTTCTCTTTTGTTCCGATCTCCTTTATACCTACGTCTACCTCCTCCATTAGAATTTTCTTGATTTCCCGTAGTTTCTCTTGTTCCTCTTCAAGTAGGGTGGGTTCAATGACTTCGTATCGGATTTTCCCAGTGTCCGACTCTTTTATTATGGCTGCGTAGACGTAGGGTTCTTGAATCGGGTAGACTTCGCGAAACATTACTGTTTTCTTTTCTTTTACAGTTTTGAGTTGTTTTTTCATAGTATTCACACTACTTGAATGTGGGGAGAGGGACAAATTGTATTATGTAGTAAGTCTTAATAAATTCTATGTAGCTCCAATACTAACTGAGCAAAAAACAGCGCAACTTGGAATAATCTTTTAAGCTTAATAAACAACAAAATCATGGTGCAATCGTTTGGAAGAATGGTTCACTAAAAGAAGAAAGTCAAAGATACTTGAACTTGCATACCGCCAAATCACCTTAGCAATAGATACAGTCACGGATTTAAAAAAGGCAATCACAGCAGCTTCGCAAAAATTAAATGAGAAAACAAAAGAACATATTGAAAGGCTTTTCGTTACTGAAACTGAAATAGATAATTTAAGAAGAGCGGTTTTTGAAGAAGCGACAAAAGGAGAACTACCTACAAAAACAAGGGAAGACTTATTACATCTAGTAAAAAGACTTGACATTCTAGCAGACTACGTTAAAGATTCTGCGAGAAATACGCTGTTATTGCTCGATGCGGATATTCCCGATGAGATTTGGAATATATGCGTAGAAACCATGAATGATTTGGAAAAATGTGCTACAATTCTTAGACGTGCAATAGAAAAACTTGGAACCGATCCTTCTGAAGCGAGAAAACTCGCTGAAGAAATCGACAAAATAGAGGGAGAAGTTGACAATAAACATTTGAAAGCAAAATGGCTTCTGCTTCAACATGCAAACGAACTTAATGCAGCAGTAATCGTACTTTTAAAGGATTTAATTGACTTCTTGGAACACATAGCTGACACATGTGATGACACAGCCGATTATGTGAGAGTTCTAACAGTTCCGAGATATTGAGCAAATAATACATGTCATGCAGCCCAGAATGGATTTTTCCTACGCATAATAGCGATGTATTCATCTAAAACTTTCACTTCATCTTCTGGCAGCATATCAACGAATTTACTTTTCAAAAGTTTGGCATGGGATTCAGGTATCTTAACATAAAGTATGTCATTTTCGTCCAAGTGCCTTCCAACAACTGGTTTATTCATTGAAATAGCAACCTGCATACCCATAGTTGCTTCCGAAAGCGCTTCTCCTTTTTCTTGAATTTGCATTATCTCTCCCAAATCCTGACCTTTTTCGTTGATTAGTTGATATTTTGGTTTTATCCTTCCACCTAAAACCTCAACTCCAAAAATTGCTGGTTTAGCTCTCCTAAAAATGAAGCCAGGAAGAACTTTGATTTTTCCAGGTCTAATTAGTCTTGCAAGTTCATCTCTTAATTTGGCTTCTTGTTCGCTTTTCACCCATTGTAAGTATTCATCAACGAGGTGATAAATTATGTTATGCTGAAATATTTTCACGCCTCGGTTTTTTGCTTCTTCAGCTGCGTCAGGCAGAACTTTAACATTAAATGCCAAAACCACTCCATAAAGTGGTTCTTTGTCTTTGACAACAGAAGCTTCGGTAACGTCTCTTTTTGAGACGTCTCCTACATCAGCAAGCCTTATTGGAATATTGTTACGCCCTAAACTTTCCGCTATGGCTTCCAGACTTCCTAAAGCATCGGTTTTTAATATAACACCTTCTATATCTGTTTTTATTCGTATTTTCTCAATTTCCTCGCTTACTAAGTTAACAATTTCATCAAGTTTTTCCTCAGAAGGAACAGCATATAATGGAGCACCAGCTAAGGCATTTTCCAGTTCTGGGGCGGCAATTTTAACTCCAGCTGCAGCTGAGACTTCTTCTGCTGAAATGAATCTATCTCGCGGGTCTCTTATCTCATCAAGGGGTTTTGGAAGAAGAACTGCTCTAATCCTTGTTACTATAGGTTTCTCTTTTCCGCCAACCACAATTAAGTCGCCTTTACGTAAAATTCCATCGTAAATAATGGCGTTTATGGTTGTTCCTAAGCCCGGCTCTTCTCTTACTTCAAGAACTGTTCCCTTAGCTGGGCCCTCTGTGGTCTGTAACCTTTTCTGAAGATATTGCTGGGTTAAACCAACTAATACCATGATGAGTTCTGGAATTCCTTCACCTGTTTTTGCGCTTACTGGTACAATTGCAATTGTGCGTGTAAAGTCTACTATTTTGTCGAAACGGTCTGCTTTGAAGCCTAATCTTGAGAAAATTCCAATTATTTCGTATATTTTTTCATCTAAGCTTTGTCGGATAAATGGGTCTTGAGATTTATAGGAAACTATGAAAGGTTGGTCGGGTTTTGGAATCCAGCCCGGAATGCGGTCTATCTTGTTTGCTGCAACGAGGAATGGTGTTTTTCTAGCTTTTAAAATGTCAATGCATTCATATGTTTGAGCTTCAAATCCCTTTAAAACGTCGATTACGAGGATGGCTATGTCCGCAACTCCGCCGCCTCGTTTGCGAAGGTTAGCAAATGCTTCGTGACCGGGAGTATCAATTACGAGTAATCCTGGAATCTTTATTTTTCCCTTAATTTTCTTTAATAATGGTCCGCATATTTCAGCTAGAGTTTCAACTGGGAAGAAGCTTGCGCCAATATGCTGGGTTATTCCGCCAGCTTCACGTGCTTGAACGCTTGTTTTTCTAATTTTATCTAGAAGTAAGGTTTTTCCTGTATCAACGTGTCCAAGGACGCAGACAATTGGTTGGCGGATTGGCATAATTCAGCACCTTTAGTAAGCGTGATTATCTATAGACAGCTTATTAAACCGTTTGTCATTCTGCTAGAGGATTTGAAATGTGATGGGTATTTTGAAAAAAGATATATTTCATTTAGAGCCTAAAGCTATGCTGTATCCACTGAGGGATTTGAGTGCAAGTTGATACTATTGAAAATGCGTTGCTGACCGTTACTGCTAATCCCGTTTTAAAATGGATAATTGGTAGTTTTGACATAGATTGTCCGAAAGATGGAAACTTGATGATAAATTCTCTAAAAGTTTTCCTAGGCGAAAAACTTGAGCTTTGTGAAAGATGTCGAAGTCTCAGCAAGAAAATTGCATTGCCTATCTACGAGATTGGAAGTCGTTTTCTAAAGGTCGATAAGGGCTTCATGCAAAAACAGTTCCTTCAAGATAAATATGGCGAAGCTTGGTTTAAAGGATTCGCCTTAATGATGAAAGGCGTTAAAAAATATGGTATTCGCATACCCTTTGTGCCAGCCGCACCATTTGAAATAGTTTGGAATTACACATATACATGCAATTTAAGATGTAAACATTGTTACGAGGATGCCGGGAAGCGTAGACCAGAACTTTCAACGGAAGAGACAAAGCAAGTCTTAGATATACTTTCAAAGCTTGCAGGCGTCGGAATCCCAGCTTTATCCTTTTCTGGGGGCGAACCGCTCTTTAGAAAAGACTTTTTTGAAGTAGCAGCATACGCCAAAAAGAAAATTCCATATGTTAGCATAGCTACAAACGGAACGTTAATAACGAAAGATGTTGCCAAACAATTGAAATCCATCGATATAGACTACGTTGAGATAAGCCTTGATGGAGCTTCCCCAAAAGTCCACGACTGGTTTAGAGGTATCCCAGGAGCTTTTGAAAGGACTATGCAGGGGATAAAAAACTGCGTGGAAGAAGGACTTGACACTTGTATAGCCACGGTTATCCATAAGGAAAATTTAGCTGAAGTGGAAAAAATAGTGAATTTAGCGGATGAACTTGGTGTACGCTTCATGCATTTCAACTACATTCCAACTGGTAGAGCTAAAGCCTATGTAGAGCTTGATCTAACACCAAAAGAACGCCTTCACGTTTTGCATCTAATTGGAAATAAGATAATTGATCTTTACCTGAAAGCTAAGGAAGAAGAGATGAAATATGGGAAATCAAATGTGAAAGTTGACCGTTTCTTCAGTACTTGTCCGCAGTACGCAAGCGTAACAAAGGAGCTTTCACAGAGAAAAGGACAAAAGTTTATGGTTGAAGCTCATTATGCGGCTAAGAAGGGTGTGGAAAACGTTGCAAACTTTTTAGGTGGATGCGGAGCTGGTAGATTATATTGCGCAATAGAACCGAATGGAGACATAAAGCCCTGCGTTTTCTTCCCAACAAATAAGCAAACGGTTCTTGGAAACATACTGAAAGATAATTTCGAAGACATCTGGGATAATAATTCCCTTCTTTGGAAGTTGCGTTCAAGGGAAAACCTACAAGTTTACGAGGTAGATGGCAAGGTAGTTGGTTGTGGAGCATGCCCAGACAAGTATATTTGTGGTGGATGCAGAGCAAGAGCCTACAGCTACTTCAATGGAGACGTAACTGCACCAGACATAGGATGCATACATAACGAACCTTTATGGGAAAGAATAATCCAAAGTCTTGGTCGTTAGAATAACACTAGATTTTTAAAGAGTTATTCTAAATACTGACTCGACATTCATCAATTATAATTGATGAGTAAATATGAAAATGTACGTTGTGAAAAACAATGAAAATAGGTGTAATGACTGGTGGAGGAGACTGCCCAGGCTTAAATGCAATAATTGAAGCTGTAGTAAAGAGAGCAGAGAAATATGGTTACGAAGTTTTCGGTGTTTTAAGGGGTTATGCTGGCTTAATAAACGGTGAAATAAAGAAGCTTTCCGTTGAAGACGTCCATGGAATCTTCAATATTGGAGGCACAATAATCGGAACTTCACGTGTAAATCCCTTTAAAAGAGAAGATGGCTTACAAAGGGTTAAGGAAAACCTCAGCAATTTCGGTTTAGATGCTTTAATTGTGATTGGTGGAGACGACACCTTAGGAGCAGCCTATAAACTTTTCCAGCAAGGCGTTTCAGTTGTGGGGGTTCCTAAGACAATAGACAACGACCTTTCAGCCACAGACTATTCGCTTGGCTATATGACGGCTGTTGAAATTATAGCTGAAGCCATAGAGAGGCTACACACTACAGCTAGGTCTCATGAAAGGGTAATGATAGTTGAAGTTATGGGAAGATATGCTGGATGGTTAACGTTAATGGGTGGACTAGCAGGAGGCGCCCACATAATTCTTGTTCCAGAAAAACCATTTGACATTGAGGAAGTTTGCAACATTATAAAGCAACGTGAAGAAAAGGGAAAGAGATATACGATTATTGCTGTTGCAGAAGGAGCAAAGCCTTCCAATATTGAGAGTTTTATAACGATTAGCAAGGAAAGAGACGAGTTTGGACATGTAAGACTCGGTGGAATAGCAAAAGTTTTAGAGAAAGAAATAGCTCAAAGAACTGGTAAGGAAACACGTTCAGTTGTTCTTGGACACATCCAACGTGGAGGCGCACCAATTGCCTTTGACAGAATATTTGGAATAAAGCTTGGGATTTTCGCTGTGGATTTGGTTAAAGAAGGAAAATTTGGTTATATGGCATGTTTGAAAAGCACGGAAATAGTTGCAGTAAAAATGGAAGAGGCTTTACAACAGAAAAGAGTAAGCGAAAACTTACTAGAATTAACAAGCTTCTTTAGGGATACGTAAAGGTGAAATTTGTAATGAGTGAAGAATCAGAATTTGTAAAGTTCTTTGAATCTCCTAGAAAACCGTTGCCAGGAAATATTCTCTTTGAGGCTTTACAACCTCCAAAAGAAATAATTTTGGCGGCAAATCCACGTGTGACAGTAGATGTTATAGCTGGAATATTGGAAGCTGCTAAAGATTCTGGTGAAATTGTTATTTTAGAACTTGCTTTGTCTGAAATGAGCTTGAAAAGAGGATATACTGGTTTGACTCCGAAAACTTTTGCTGAAAGGGTTAGGAAAGCTGCTGAAATGGTTGGATGGTACGGCTACGTTTTACATGCAGACCACATGACCGTGAAGAAAGGAACTGACGAAGAACTTGAAAACGTAAGGAAGGAATTAGATGCTAGAATAGAGGCTGGATTCACAAGTTTCGCAATAGATGCATCATTCCTATTCGACAGAAAAGCTACAACAGTTCCGGAACAACTCAAAGAGATAATTCGGGTAGGAGTTGACCTCTTTAGTTTTATTGATGAGAAAATGAAGGGCAAACCTTATGGAAGAGAAGGCGAAGTTGGAGAAATTGGAATAGCTGAGTTCACAACAGTAGAAGAAGCCGTATATTATGTTGAACAGATGAAAGCTCATGGCATAGAGCTTGACTGTCTGGCTATTGCAAATGGGTCAAAACATGGTGTGAGCGTGGATGAAGAAGGAAAAATAATTCCTCAGCTTGGAATAAACATAAAGAGAACCGTAGAAATTGCAGACGCCCTAAAAAATAGAGGTTTTCGAACTGGAATAGCCCAGCATGGTATAACTGGTACACCAATAGAACTTATTGCAACAAAGTTTCCTAAGGGAAAAATTGTTAAGGGAAACGTCGGCACCTTATGGATGTTACTTGTGTGGGATGTGCTAAAAGTTTTCCAGCCAGACCTTTACCAGCAGATTTACAAGTGGACTATTGAGAACTATAGGAAAGAAGGAGTTTCAGAAGCCGAAACCTTCGCAAAAAGCAGTAAATATGCCATAAAAGAGTTCTTCAACGAACTGGAAAAACTGGACGAGGATACTAGAAAGGCTATTAGAGCAAAAGCCTACGCAGAAGCCTTAATGCTTTTTAAAGCCTTTGGAATGAAACAAACAGCAAAGAGAGTTTATGAATACCTTGTGAAGAACGATATAAAGTATTAGAGAGGCTTAATAATTGACTAGGGTTGCAAATGAGCTTCGTCGTGACTACTTACTTAATCGTTGGGTTGTGATAGCAACTGAAAGGAAAAGGAGACCTACCGATTTTGTGCAGAAAACCGCTGAGAGAGTGAAAGTAGTTGATTGCCCTTTCTGTCCAGAAAATGAGCATATGACTCCTCCGGCTACGCTAGTTTACTTGAGTAAAAATGGGCAGATAATAAAGGATAAGGACGATGATGGATTTAGACATAAAAATTGGATTATTCGATGCGTTCCAAATCTTTATCCAGCTTTCACGCCTCCAAAGGCTGGTTTACGGAGATTTGAGAAAAGTAAAGCTTTCGGACATCATGAAGTAATAATTGAGTCGCCCATACATGATGAGCATCCTGGTCAAGCTAGGATAAGTCAGCTTATTCACGTTTTAAATGCCTATCTTGACCGTTTGACAGAGTTTTCAAAGAAATCATACGTAAAGTATGTTTCGATTTTTCGGAATCACAAACGTGAAGCCGGAGCTTCGCTTTCTCATGCCCATACTCAAATAATTGCAACCTCGATTATACCACAATTAATTAAAGAAGAACTCAAAGCGAGTAAACGTTTCTGGAAAAGAAATACTAAGTGTATTTTCTGTGAAATCATAAAAAGGGAAAGAAAAAGCTCAAGGTTTATTTTTGAAAATGAAAAGTTTATAGCCTTTACACCATGGGCTAGTCTAAATCCCTTTGAATTTTGGGTTTTTCCAAAAGAACACCAAACTTCCCTGCTGGAAATGAGAAAGGATTCTCTAAAAATGTTCGCTGAAACTTTGAGGATTTGCTTAGGAGCTTTGCGGAACCTTCTTAATGACCCACCCTACAATTTTGGCTTTCACATTGCACCATGCGACAACCAAACTTACTATTTTTATCACTGGCATTTGGAAGTCTATCCTAAGCTTGCCATTTGGGCTGGATTTGAAAAAAGCACTGGAATATACATTAATGTGATTCCGCCAGAAGACGCTGCTTCCAGCCTAAGAGAATACGCTAAAAAGGAAATGGAGCGTTTAGCTGTAAAGAGTTAGAACCTTCCTTATTCCGCTATGTGTTAGGTGATATTTGTCCTCCTCTCCAATTCTCGTTAATTCAACATAGCCCATTTCAATTAGTCTCTGCAAATGAATCCTTATAACCGAAGTGTCCATCGAAACCCACCTTGATATTTCATCAATAGTTAACGACCTTTCGGGCGTTGTGGCACCAATGTTATGTAGCATGCATAAGAAACGAAATTCCTCTGGAAGAGACGAATCCGTTGGTGTCAAACTTGAAGAGTTCATCCCATCTTTAACCTCCTAAAACTTGTTTATAAACTTCAATTGTTCTGGAAGCAATTGCTTCCCAACTAAAAACATTCTTAACTTTTTCAAAAGCGTTTCTAACAAGCCATTCAGCATGACCGGGATTGGAAAGAACATGGTCTATTCCCCAAGCAACAGACTCCGGATTTCGCGGATATACAAAAACTCCAGTTTTATCATGTTCTATTACTTCAGATAACCCTCCAACCTGGCTCGCTACAACCGGAACTCCAGCAGCCATCCCTTCAAGGGCAACTATTCCGAATGGCTCATAAATTGACGGAACCACAAGCACATCAGCGCTTTTCATTAGCGCTATCATTTCATTATCTGGGATGAATCCGGTGAATATTATTCTCCATCCGTGACCTGTTGAGTGGGCTAGGCTTTGAAGGTAATCGCGTAACCATCCTTCACCTACTATAACGAATTTAGCATTGTGATAACGGCTGGAAACCATGGGAACTGCTTGAATCAAGTATTCTACACCTTTTTGAGGAACAAGCCTTCCAACATAGAGAATTAATTTTTCATCTGGGCTTATTCCATAACGTGCTCTCACAGAGTTTCTATCAACCGAAACTTGAAACTTAGCTAGGTTTATTCCGTTTGGAATTATCTCAACTTTTTCCCATGGAACATGGAAATGACCGCAGACCTCATGTTTCATAGAATTGCTTGTAACAATTATTTTTGAAGCTTCATAGGTTGTCCACCATTCCCAACTGTCAATTGTGAAGGAATCTGGAATGTGGAGGCCTGAACGTCCATGTTCTGTGCTATGAAGAGTTGCTACTAAGGGAAGATTTAGGAAGTGTTTCGCGGCTATTCCTGCTGGTGCTACAAGCCAATCGTGCAAATGGATAAGGTCGAAACTGGCTTGTTTGACCACTTCCGCTAGTTTCTTTTCGAGGAAATGGTTAAAAATCATAACCCAAGTTAGGAAATTCGGATGTCCAATCTCAATTTTAGCCCTATAAATCTTGACTCCTTCATTTTCTTCATAAAGCGGTGTTCCAGGGAAATCTAACGTTATTAGGTGAATTTCTACGTCTAGCTTAGTAAGGGCTTTTGCTAGTCCTTCGCAATGACGAGCTATTCCACCAACTATTCTAGGTGGATATTCCCAAGTAAGCATACAAACCTTCATTGGCTAACACTTTCCAAAGTTTTAGAAGCCACTTCAAGTTCTTTAATTCTGGCCTCAACTATTTCCAAAATTGCCTTACGAACCTCCTTATCTTTCAATTTTCGCGTTGATAACGCTTCTATTTGTTTGGCAAGCTTCTCATCGCCAATTACGTGGCGAAGCCAGCGTCCAAAATCGTTTCTTTCCAGATGAAATTTGATAGATTTAACATCAACCCTTCTTAATGCTTCGCAGAACTCATGCAAGCTTCGAACCGTCCATTGGGTTGGTCTAGCAAACTCATAGAAGAATGTGAATCCCTTCTCTTTTGGAAGAGTCCTAAGAATCCATTTGGCTGTAAGCTCTGGCTTTTTAAGCTCCTGCAAAACTCTAGCTTCAAAATCCGAAATTATTCTGGAAAAAACAACAAAAGCCTCAATGGGACTATTGTAAGGATTAAAGTAGCTGTGAACATCTCCTGGCCCAGCTCCTTTTATACTCATATAGTATAAATGGTCGCTCATCTGTAGGTAACGCCAAATTCGAATATAATCAGAGTCACCTAAGCCCTTAACTAAAGGCTCAAGATTCTTTAGCATCTCATAAGCCGCATTCTGCATAGGATTCCCAATCCATGCTGTTACATCTCGTTCTAGGTCAGCCCAAGAAATTGTATTATACTCAAAAACATCGATTTCGTCTACTGGGCTATGCCTACGCACAACCTCGGTTGGAGTACACCATTGAAGATGCCTCCATTTCAAAACTTCACTTGGCAACTGTCTTAAAAATTCATGTATTCCGCTTTCAGGCCAATGATGCTCGCCAAAAGTTTCGTAATCCATGAAAATAACTATGACTTGGCCGGGAGTATGCGCCAGCCAAGCAGCGTATTTGTCTGCGAATAGGGGCCATTGATCCCACCATCTTGAGGAGAATCTGAAGCCTATGTCATCTGAAAGCTTATAATTGCGCATTAAAACTTTTAGGTTGCAGTTTTTTGCTTTATAAACGTAGTTTGGGCTTCTCCAGCCTAAAACTCTTTCAACTCCTTCGGTTACTATTCCTTCGTAGCCTAAGCCTTCGATGGTTTTGGCAATCATATTGTTGTAGAGGCATTCGGTATTCTCGAAAAATGTTGGTTCATAGTGAAAGAGGTCTCGCATTAATCTCCTATGCATTTTAACTTGTTCGACGAATTCGGAGCGGTCTATTCCGTAGAGACTTGCTAGTGAATGATAGTATGGTTCATCTAGAAATTCAACACGGCCCGTTTCAGCCAGTTGTTTGAATGATTCCAGAAGGTCTGGAAGCCATTTTTCGCATTGTTCAAGAAAAACTCCTGAAATTCCAAAGGCAACCTTAAATTGTCTACTCTCATACTTAAACTTGTCAATTTGTTCCAAAAGAATGTTATTTGCTGGAAAATAGCATTTTCTAGCCGCTCTTTCAAAGATATGTCTGTTTAACGAGTTATCAAAATAAAGTTCAAGAAGGTCTTTTTTATCAACTTTTGGCTTGCCTAAAAGGTCGGCGTGAAAGTTTCGATTTAATCGAAGGGGTTGATGAACTTCGAACATTAAGCATATGTCGGTCATTATTGTGCTCCTATATAATTCTCAATGTATTCGTTTTAGATTTCATAACTTCCTATTAACAATTTCCATACTGCTTTAAAATTTCATTCTCAAACTGTGGACGGTATAACAAAACGTCTTCAACATAAGCCCTTAAAGGTTCAGCTATGCTCCAAGCTTGACTTATACAACCCTTTGGCTCATACGGAAAATCTCCATCAAAAATCTCGCTTATGGTTCCAAGCCCAGCTCTAAAAACTTGCTCAGTAAACAGTCTTTCTAAAAAGTTTTTAAAGGCATATTCACGCCACTCAGCTTCATACTTTTTCACCTTCAAGAAAGCAGTTACAAATTGGCCTAAAAGCCAAGGCCAAGCTGTGCCATTGTGATAGGCGAAATTGCGGTTGTTCCAATCCCCAACGTATTTCCCTCTATAACGTGGGTCTTCTGGTGAAAGCGTTCGAAGCCCATATGGAGTTAAAAGCTTCTTTTGAATTACTTCCACTATTTTCTCGGCTTTATCTTTATCTAACATTGAAAAGTCGAGTGAAACAGCAATTATTTGGTTTGGTCTTAGGGAAGGGTCCGGATTCTCATTTGTATCTAAAGCATCGTATAAGTAGCCTTGCTTCTGGTTCCAAAACTTCCTCAAAAAACTTTCCTTTACATTATCAGCCATTTCACTATACTCTTCAGCCTTATTATGCTCACCAAAGAACTCTGCTAAAAGCTGCATTATTTTTAACGCATTATACCACAAAGCCTGAATCTCAACAGCTTTTTCACTTCTCGGAGTCACTGCTTTTCCGTCTACAACAGCGTCCATCCATGTTAGTTGAGGACCATGTGCCAAAAGAAAATCGTTATCCACCTTGATTCCATATTCTGTGCCTTTAACATGATGTTTAATCACGGATTTAAGGAAATCCCAAAGTTCCTTTCTAACAAAATCAAAATCGTTTGTGTATTTAAGATACTGGAATACGCTGTTAAAATACCAAAGTGTAGCGTCAACCGTATTATAAACTGGTGTTTCTCCAGTTTTGTCTGGAAATCTGTTGGGAATTATTCCGTTTTGCGAGTAATACTTGAAGGTAAGCAATATTTCACGGGCAATCTTGAACCTCCCAGTTACAAGTGTGAGACCTGGTAGGGAAATGAGAGAATCGCGTCCCCAATCTTCAAACCAATGGTAACCAGCAATAACCGAAAAGGTATTAGTATGTTTTCTTAAAACAAGAAAGGAATCTGAGGCAAGAAGCAGCCATTTCAGCCATTCTTCCAAGATTACCCCTTTATATAAACTTTCAAAATTCTCTAAAAATTTAATATTTCTTTCCTTTTCCATTTCCAACATTTTTTCAGCATTTTCCATTTTATTATCCATTCTCACAAAAGCTTTTTCAACATCTTCTTGAACTTGACCCCCAACAGCCAAAACATAAAACTTCAACTCACTTTTAGGCAAAACTTCATTTTTAAACAGTCCCGGCTGGTAGTAGTCGTCTATACAGCTTTCGCCAAAGGAAGCGTCTGTTCTGTAAAAAATACCATTAATCCATTTGCTGGCAGCTTCATATTTGCCGTTGCTTGTTCCTATCATTAAGAATGTTTTAGGATGCTCCATCTTCACCATTACATTTTGTTGATGTGCTGTTTGAACAAAATCCCATCTCATCTTTTGTTTTTCGGTTGTTGAGTGAAAATGCCGAGCGTTAATCAATGGATAAATCTTAAAAGTAAGCTTGAAAGTGTGCGGGTTAAATACTCGGTAAAGAATAAACGTTGCATTCCATTTTTGAGGCATAAAAATTGATTTTTCAATCTTAATTCCTTCAATGTTGAATCTAAAGGTTGGAAAAGGATTTAATTCAAATTTTTCGAGGAATTTGTATCCTTCTGGTTTTATTCCATACTGGAATTCATTTGAGCCTAAACTGAGACACTTATCGTCAAATTCTATTTCCTCGTCCAGTTTCTCCAGTAGAACATGTCTGTCAACTGGGGGATTGAAAGATGTCACGAGTAAGCCGTGATATTTGCGTGTATTTAATCCTAAAACTGTGGATGACGCGTATCCTCCTAAACCATTGGTTATTATCCATTCCTTATTTAAAGCAAATTCCAGATTCTCAAGCTGTTCTTTCTCAAGTTTAATTTTCGGAAGTTTCATTAAAACCGACCTAAATTAGGAGAGAATTATAGCAACATTTCTGTTTCTTTCAACTCCGAAGAAACGGGCAACCGGATTGCATTTGGTTCTAAAAAGTAAAGCATGAGGAACCTTAAGCTTTAGCTCAGTTAGGGTTTCAGCATATCCCATTCCCTTGGCAATTACTAAGTCAACATTCTCATGAACCTTTAGAAATTCTTGAGAACATTCTTCGATCTGCAAACCAACAGCATCGGTTCCAGTTGTAATGACCTCATCTGCAATTTTATCCAAACCAGCGAATTCCGCATCCTCCATAGTTGCATCGTTTAAAACTGGTCCTCCTTTAACTGCAACGATAACGTAGGCACCTAAATTTTTAAGTTCACCAATTAACAAAGTGTCAAAAAGTATTTCTCCAGCGTTGTCTGTTAAGAACAACACCCTTTCAGATTTTTTAACCAGTTCGTAAATTTCTTTTATTTGGTCTATCACAAGCTCCTTTTCAGCGTTCTCTATAACTTCCTTCAACGAGTCATAGCTTACAAAATGTCCAGGTATATCAAACTCCATTATGTTTCCCGCTATTGCGCAGAGACATGCCTTTCTGAAGCGTTCATATTCATTATCTGCTAGATTCACTATATTCCTTGCTAGAGGTAGAATTTCCATAGCTTTCTGGTTACTCAGCCTTTTTCTTTCACGATATGGGTCGTCATTTCCAGTAACCTTTTTTATTATTCTGTCTCTTTGCGTTCCAATCCAAGCTGGAGTTTTCGTTTGGTCAAAATTTTGGCTTAGAAAGTGAAATAGTTCTCTAATTGCCTTAAATTGAAGTTCAATATTATTTGTTGCTGCGGCTATTTGTTGATATCCTCTGTGGATTATACAAACTGCGCATTCTGGCTGAATTTTCATTTTAGTCTGCACTTCCATGCTAAACTTTCGTTATGGATTCAGCAAATTCTAGCAACACCTTATATGGGTCTTTCGCTTTCACCACCCCGCTTGCAACAAGCACTCCTTCTGTGCCAAGTTTTAACGCAGCTTCAACATCATCTCCCGTGGATACTCCAGCCCCACAAAGCACAACAATTTTTGGGTCAACACTCTTTACAAGTTCCACGGTTCTTGACACAACTTCAGGCTTAACTTTAGAGACAGATATTCCCGTCTCAATAAGCTCCGGAGGTTCTACTGCAACCATGTTTGGGTGAAAACCAGCAATTTTTCTGCTTAAACGTGGGCTACCAATACAGACAAGCGAAATCAGTTTAACTTCAGCAACACGTTTAATCACCTTCTCAATTTCCGTTAATTTCAACCTTCTTTCGGAATGATTAATTATTGTTCCAACGGCACCAGCTTCTTTTATGGCTTCAGCTAAAATATGCCCTGTGTTTCTTCCTGGAGATATTGGGTCGACATGCTGTGCGAAAACTGGTATTGACACCTCTTTTGTGATTTTCGGTATGTCTACGTATTGTGGAGCAACTCCTATACAGATTTCCGTCTCTAAACTTACTTTTTCAGCTATTTTTGCAAGTTTTAACGCATTTTTTCCGGTTGATTGTAGGTACGTTTTAAAATTCACTAGGACGAATGGTGTACGAACATTCAATTATCAAGTTCACCAGAAATAAATTTGGGGTGATTGAGAAGATAACACTTGCTATGCTAACTTCTTATCTTACATTTTGCTATCGTTCTTCTTCCTTCCATCTTTCAACTAGTAGTTTGTCCCCACCTATTTTGAAGCTTACTTTTACGTAAACAGATTCTTCGCCTTTAAATGGAAACATGGTGTCTTCTGCTAAGTCCTTTGGTAAATAAATTAGGTATTTTCCATCCTTTCTTCTGAATAATCTTCCTTTTCCTACGTTCACCAAGGCTAACCCCATATGACCTCAATCTTTTGGTTTAAAAGTTTTACTCAAAATTTGAAATAAGATTAAAACGGTTTTGGCAATATATCGAGAATTGAGCAGGTTTCTACACTTTTTTCAACAAGTTTTCCATTCTTCGCCTTTGCCATGATTATTTTTGCTTTTCCATCTGAAAAATCGTAAATGTATTGTCTGCATGCTCCACAAGGAACAACCCTTTCAGCATTTTGGTCTTCAATTACTATAGCGATTTTCCGTATCTTTTTAATTCCATGGCAGACTGCATGATGGATTGCGCATCTTTCAGCACAAACACCTAATCCTGAAATTCGGCTTTCAACGTTACAGCCAACGTAGACTTTTCCGTCTTCACCTAAAACGGCTGCTCCTACATGGAAACCCCAAACAACATAAGCGTTTTTCATAGCTTGTAAAGCAGCTTCAAGTAAGTGAAAATCTTCCTCGCTCAATTTGCTCATTGATGCACCTCTTCAGGCTTGGGGTTTAAGTCTTTAATTGTTAAAGGTTTTTGTCTAGTTTTTTCGTGTGGAAACTTTGAGTCAGTTAGAAAACATGCTCTAAACTGAAATTTTAATCTGATACGTAGTAGTATTCTCCTATTTCTTTTTGGTACCTGTCAAGTCTTGAGCCTTCTTTGTTAACCCTTGGTCTTTTTGTTGTTGGGTCTCTTCTGAATGTTATTTGCATTTCTTTTAGGAATTGGTTCATTCCATCCCTTAAGTTTGTAGGTGGGTTTGCCTTTCCATGTTTGCCTGGAATTCCAGTGAATATCATCAGTCGGTCTGCTATGAAGTCTTGGGCTATTATGTCGTGTTCCACAACAAAGGCTGCCGCGCTAGTTTCTTCGATTCTTCTTCTGATTGTTTTTGTCATTGCAAGTCTTTCTTCAATATCTAGGTAGGCGCTTGGTTCGTCGAGTAAGTAGAGGTCGGCTTTCTTTGATAGACACGCAGCTATTGCTACTCTTTGTAATTCTCCACCGCTGAGTTCCTTTACGTTTCTGTCTAATAATACATCAATGTTTAGTGGATGTAGAATCTCGGTTTTGTACCAGCTTGAACCAAAGTCCTTTTTGGCTATGCTTCGCAGTAGTTCTTTTACTGTTCCTTCATATTCAACTGAAATATACTGGGGTTTGTAGCTCACGGTCAGCTCATATTCGGGTGGTTCGCCCTTTTCTGGTTTCTCTAGACCAGCAAGCAATTTTACAAAAGTCGTTTTTCCTATCCCATTTGGTCCAAGAACCCCTATTACCTCACCGTTTTTCACTTCGCCCTCCTCGATGATTAGCTGGAAGTTTCCGTAAGTTTTCTCCATATAACCCCACTTTAGGAGTGCTGCGCCTCCAGCCCAGCTTTGGGTTGGTGGTTTCACGTGGAAAACTATTGGCTCCTTTCTGAAGCGTATGTTTTCATCTGCTATGTAGCCGTCTAGGTATATGT
Organism: Candidatus Bathyarchaeota archaeon; assembly: GCA_029934005.1. Classification (GTDB taxonomy): domain Archaea; phylum Thermoproteota; class Bathyarchaeia; order Bathyarchaeales; family WUQV01; genus JAOZNA01. The sequence goes on along the minus strand of JAOZNA010000005.1, from coordinate 3,739 downwards.
TTATTCCTTCGCGGACGCCATGCGTGTGGGAAACTATGCCGTAGACGCCGGGTGTTCCATAGAAAATGCATATTTGGTCGGATAGGTAGTCTAGGACTGCTAGGTCGTGTTCGGTTATAACTATGGTTTTTTCTTCTTCCTTTAGAGTTCTTATTGCTTTTGCGGCTTCTAGGCGTTGTTTCACGTCCAAGTAGCTTGATGGTTCGTCGAAAAGATATATGTCGGCTTCTCTGATTATTGTGGCTGCTATTGCTACTCTTTGTAGTTCTCCACCGCTAAGCACATCCAGCTTTCTGTTCCAAAAAGGTTTAAGCTCAAGTTTTTCAGCTATTTCCTTAAGCTTTCCCCGTTCATCTATTTTTTCTAGGAGTTCACCTACTTTTCCAGAAACGACTTTCGGAATTTTATCCACGTATTGAGGTTTATGCGCCACTTTGATTTTTTTCTGGCTTATTTTCTGGAAATGGTCTTGAAGGGTTGAGCCTCTAAAGAATTTTATTATTTCCGGCCAGTCTGGTGGATTTTCATATCTTCCAAGATTTAACTTTATTTCTCCAGCTAGAATTTTTAGGGCTGTTGTTTTTCCTATTCCGTTTTTTCCAACTAAGCCTAGGACTATGCCGGGGGAGGGTACTGGAAGCCTGAAAAGTTTGAAGGCGTTTGGTCCGAAGCGGTGGGTGCATTCCTTTTCTAGTTCGTCTGGTACGTTAACTATTTTTATGGCTTTGAAGGGGCATTTTTTGATGCATATTCCGCATCCAACGCATAAGGATTCAACTATTATTGGGTAGGTGTTTTCGAATTTTATTGCTTCCACTTTGCTTCTTACTATTGGGCAGAAGCGGTAGCATTCCTTTTGGCATTTTTTGGGTTGGCATTTATCTCTGTCTAGGGTTGCAACTCGCATTTTGGGTCCAACTTTGTTATATCAAATTGTTTAGGGTTATTAAAACGTCTCTTGCCGCTTCTATATCTTTAAGTTTAACTCTTTCTCGGCTGGTGTGACAGTGATAAAGCTCTCCTGGACCGAAGACTACTGCGTCGCAGCCAACGGCGTGGAGGTTTATTGCGTCTGTCCATGAAAACATTTCGGAGAAGCTTGTTTTTATTCCATTTTTTATTAAGGCTTCTTCCAATATTTTGCTAGTGTTTCCGTTGTTTCTGAAACCGTTATGGATGTCTTCCACCTTTATTTGGGCTTTGTCTTTACAAATTTTCGTTACTTGATTTAGAACTTCTTCCGCTTTTATTTCTGGTTTGAATGCAAATTCAAGGCGCATTTCACATTTTTCTGGAATTACGTATTCGTTGCTTCCTCCGTTTATTTTCTGAACTGATATTTTGATGTTTTTTAATTTTTTGATTTGATTTAGGATTTCTAGGCATTTTTCTATGGCGTTTATCCCCTTTTCTGGTGTTGAGCCGTGAGCTGCTCTCCCTTTCGTTGTTACTTTTATTTCTAAGCCTCCGTAATGAATGGTGGCAATGGTTAGGTTTGTTGGTTCCATAACCACCGCTTTTTTGGGTTTATATTTCTTGATGAAGTTTTCTGAGCCTTTTCCTTCGTTTTCTTCATCGTAGAAGAAGACTACTCCGAAGTTTAGTTTGTTTATTTTTTCTAGGGCGAGTAGGATTGCTGTTATGCTTGCTTTTGCGTCTGCTACTCCTGTTCCGTAGGCGTATTTGCCGTTAAAGGAGAATGGAGCCAAGATTGGAACTGTGTCTATGTGGGTTGTGATTAAGAACTCTCTTTCCGGATTTAAGAGAACGTTTAGTTCGTCCATGAGCGGTGTGTATCCGAGCTTTTCTAGATAACTGCATATGTAATTTGCTATTTTTTCTTCTTTCCCGTATGGTGATTCTATTTCCGTGAGGGTTTTGAGAAGCTTGAGGGTTTCCACGGGATGATTTTTAAGTTTTAAGAATAAAAGCATTTAATGTGAAGGTTAGGAAAGTTAATGCCTCGGATATGGATTCTTTCATTAGATTGTATTTTGAAGCGTATAAAGGGTTAGAGAACTATGCCTATAGATTAAGGCGTGATGTTAAACGTTATTTTAAATGGCTTCTTTCGAGGGATGCAGACGGTTTTTTCGTTGCAGAGTTGGATCAGCCTATTGGCTTTGTGGCTTGTGATACGAATTGGTATAGTTACGTTGAAAATTGTTATGTTGGGGAGATTCACGAGCTTTTCGTTCATCCAGACTATAGAAGACGCGGTGTTGGAAGTTTTCTTTTGAATAGAGTTATTGAGTATGCAAAGGGTAGAGGTAGGAGTTTGGCTGGTTTATGGGTTGGTAAGGAAAATTATGTTGCTAAGAAGTTTTATTCTAGGCATGGTTTTGTTGAGACCGTTCTTTTGGGAAAATGGGCTAGGATGATTAGGAGGATTTAAAAATAGCTGGGTGTGGTCGAATTTACCACTCCTCTTCTTCTTCCCACTCTTCTTCCTCTTCCCATTCCTCTTCGTCCCAGTCTTCTTCCCACTCTTCTTCCTCTTCTCTTGGTCTCATGTTTCTCCCTCCAGATAACGCCCACAACCTTGCTGGTCAATTCTACACAAGGTCAATGATTGTTTTTTAAGCGTTTCGATAATGGTTAAGCATGTTATGTTATGATTATGCGTTTTGCCTCTAGGCTTGCGTATGGTCTTTCCATTTCAGCGTTAAAGTAAGCCCAGCATAGGTTTGGTGAATTGTGGGCTGCACCTACGTTTCCTTGAGGGTCTAGGGCAATAACTCCTATGAGGTTGGCGCCTTCTATCCTTCGGTTAACTTCACGTATTGACTGTTCCGCTGCTTCTTGCGCTGTTAAGCCGTCTTTCATGTACTCGCAAACGGTTTTTGCCAGTGCCAAGCGTATGGCTATTTCCCCTATACCCGTTGCGGAGCAGGCTCCGGATTCGTTATCTGCGTAGGTTCCACATCCAATGAGGGGTGAGTCGCCGATTCTGCCTGGAAGCTTTAGGGTCATTCCACCTGTGGATGTTGCCGCTGCAAGGTTGCCTTTGTTATCTAGGGCTACTGCTCCAACTGTTTCGTATGTGAAAAGTTCTGGATGTTCCTTTATAAGTTGATGTAATCTTGGAAGATAGTTTACTTCTCCTTGCAGAAGTTTTTGTTTCAGTTCTTTCCAGTATTTTATTCTAAGTTCCGTAACTGGATTTTGCTTTTCCAATCCGTATTTTTCTGCGATTTTTTCAGCCCATTCTCCTATTAAGAAGACGTAGTCGGTTTTTTCCATTACAAGTTTTGCTAGGCTAACTGGATTCCTAACCTCACGGAGTAAACCAGCAGCTCCAGCCCGCAAAGTTTTTCCATCCATTATTGAGGCTTCCATTTCGATGTGTCCGTCAATGGTTAGGGCGGAGCCTTTTCCAGCGTTAAAAACTTCATTATCCTCCATGTATGCAACGGCAGCTTCAACAGCGTCTAATGCGGTTCCGTTTTCAGATAAGATTTTAAAGCCTATTTCCGCCGCAATTTTTACGCCTTCAATTCCGAGCTGACTGCGTTCTGGTCGCCATGTGCCAGCTCCGCCGTGAACAACGATAACTGGTTTTGTCATTGCTCTCATCCTTTTTGAATCAAGAAGGTTGTTATTTGGCAAAATCATAGTTAAAGTTATCTAGTTTTATCGTTGTTAGCTCCTTGTTGTAATCAGTAAATGTCCAGCACAGAAATTTATAAGTATGGATGTTTGTTTTTGTTATTTGGGATGATGTGCGGCGACGGCGTTG
>JAOZNA010000061.1 GCA_029934005.1 Candidatus Bathyarchaeota archaeon | reverse complement strand
GCGTTTACCAGGCGAACCTGGCCAGGCCCGGGAGGGAGCAACCTAAGCTTGGACGTTTGGCGCTCAAGGGGGTGCGGGCATGAGCTAGGGGCGAGTTTGGCTTGGTGAAAACTGGGCGCCGAACCTCAGGATCCGCCGCCCTTTAGCTGATTATCTCTTTTAGCATTTCGCAAACTTTGCATATTTCGGTTGATGATGGTTCTCCGCAGAGTTTGCATTCTTGCATTTTTTCCTTTTTTGCTAGCGTTTCTAAGGCTGGTCTTATTCTTTCTATTGAGTGGAATATGGTGAATTTTGTTCCTGGGTGTTTTTCTTCCAGCCGATTTAGTATTCTTCTTATATCGCTTCTTAGGGCGGTTGCTGCGTATGGACATGGGTTGCTTTGGAATTCTATTTTCTTTAGGAAAGCGTAGAATGCTATTTCTTTTTCTGGTATTTCACAGAAGGGTTTAACTCGTCTAACAAGCTTTTCGTGAACTTCTTCTGTGACTGGTTTCGCTCTCGCTAACCGTAGGGGGTCACCATGGAGAATGTTTAGTAGAATTGTTTGCACTTCGTCGTCTAGGCTGTGGGCTGTTGCAAGCTTGTCAGCTTTAACTTCACGTGCAGCAATGTTTAAGGCTCTACGTCTCAAAACTCCGCAATACGCACATGGAGTAAGTTCCAAGCCTTTCTTCTTTACTATTTCAACTATTTCGTCAAGAGTATAGCCGAAAAGCTCCTTAAAAGAATAAACATAATGTTCAACACCAAGTTTTCCACAGTTTTTCTCCGCAATTTTTATTGCTTCGTCCCTATAGCCTTCAATTCCCTCATCAATCGTGACCGCTACTAGGCTTGATTTTGGAAATTTCCGTTCAATTTTTTCAAGTATGTGAAGTAGGGAAACGCTGTCCTTTCCGCCTGAAACTGCGACAGCAATCCTATCGTCGAACTCAAACATTTCATACTTGGATATGGTTGCTCTCGTTTTTTCTTCAATGGATTCTATGAAACATTTTCTGCAAAGTCTTTCGCCGGAATATGGTCTAAAGTATACTGCCTCGTTGAGTTTGCATACGGTGCAGACTGTAGATTCCATTGTTTCTCATTCTCTGGTTTGATGCTTAACTAAAAAATATAGCGTTTACAACATTTTAGAAGGGATGAAAATGAAATACGTTGTTGTCGTGGTAACTACGTCTAGTCGAGAAGAAGCGAATAAGATAGTTAACGCTCTTTTGAATGAGAAGCTTATTGCATGCGCAAATATTTTCGGCCCAGTTTCCTCAAGCTTTTGGTGGCAAGGCAAAATTGACAAAGCTGAGGAATATCTTGTTTTCATGAAAACTGAGGCTGAATTATTCGAGAAAATAACGAGCTGTATTAAGCGTTTGCACAGTTACGAAGTTCCGGAAATTATTGCATTACCCATAGTTAAAGGTTTTAAGCCATATCTTGAATGGATAAGCAATACTTTGGCTGGCGAGTGAAGGATTTTGGCTAAGAAACCGGTTAGGCGTGCTGAGAGCGTTCACGTAGCCTATGATGAGAAACGATGGAAGCTTCTTAAAATGTTCAGAGAGAAAGCTAAGAAAATTATGGAAGTGCTTGAAGCTGCCAATTTACGTTGTATTATTCATGGAAGCATTGCTAGAGGAGATGTTTCGGCTAAAAGCGACATAGACATTTTCATTCCCTACACGCCTTCCTCGTTTACGGTTGAAACAACCCTTGAAAAAGCCGGAATACCAATTAACAGACGAATCATAGTTCAAGCGACTCCAACCTACGCTGTAAAAGCATATATTGAAATTGAAGAAAACGTAAGTGTTTCTTTCCCCCTCGTTAAACTTAGGCAATTGGAAAGAGATTTTTATCGTTTTGGAGGCGAAATCAGCCTAGAAGAGCTTAAAAGAAATGTTAGGGTTCCGGGTGTAGATAAGAGGCTTATGCTGATAGAACCCACCGAAGATGGTCATGTTGAGAGTTCCATTATTGGTCGAGAAGAGTATGTAGCTAGACTTTTAGGAGTTTCAACCGACATTGTTTGGGATAGAGTTCACGCGTTAACTCGCCGAGACGAAGTTGGCAGAACAGGCGTTTTCTTGGAAAGGGAACTTTCTCCAGACGAAACATTTGAAATGGTTCTGAAAATGATTGCCGACAAAAACCCAGCCGTAAGGAGACGGCTGAAATTTTAAGCTTTATTTACGAGAGAATTGAAAACCACAAAAATTTCTTAGAGGGCTGAAACTTCGCGTTTTATTTTATTTTTGACAGTTTTCACATACAAACGTTTTTCTTTTGATCGGTTCTTGCATATAAAAACGTATTTTATTTCCGCATATTCTGCATGGCTTACTATATCGGTTATAAACGTATAAAATAGGCCTTAGTCTTTTCCCTTGAAGCTTTAACTCTAAAAACTTTTTTGAAAGCTCCTCAACTTCCTTCACTATTGCTTCAATTTCTTCTTTACTTAAATCCGCAACCAGTCTTTCTGGATTAACTTTGGCTTTAAACAAGATTTCATTTCTTAATATGTTCCCAACACCAGCTATAACTGACTGATCCAAAAGAACAACTCCTATTTTTTCTCCTTTATACTTCATAATTCGTCTTATAGCCTCTTCTCTGTTCCAATCTTGTCTCAAGGGGTCAGGTCCAAGCTCGTTTTTCAGTTTCTCAATAAGTTTTCTTTTTCTGTCAATTTCCACAATAGGTGCGTTGTAGACTACAAGCTTTTTTCTTTCTCCTTTAATCAAAAGTCTCACTTGTCTTTCTGGCTTAAGCAGCGGAGCATCTAATTTGTATATGTGGATTGCCCCAAACATCATTAGGTGCAGTCTTATGGCAAATTCTTCAAAGAATAAGAGGATGTTCTTGCCGTAAGTTTCTGCTTTTGAAAATTTCTTTCCCAAAAGCTCATCTAAAGGAACATAAACTTTTCTGCTTTTCGTGGAAATTTCCTTAATAATCTCTTTTATAAACTCCCTGTTGATTTTCACCGCATAAGCTTTGGCTGTTGGGCCTTCAACCATTTTCTTGCGAACACGCCTTAGAAAAGGTCTAGTAGAGTTAGATGAAAGCTTTTGCCATAAGTTTCGTTGAAGCTTGCATTTTTTGTTAGGGGTTTTACCATAAGTAGGTAGTAGCTTCTTTTGCAAATAGAATATCCAAGAGACTTGTAAGTTTTTAGGATTCTCTCGTCAAATACGAATCCATCATGAATGATCGCTTTCTCTGTTTCTTCAAGGGAATGGATTAGGCTTTCAGCCTCTTTGGAAGTGTTTGCAGCTATTTCGATAATGCTGATGGCTTCTTCCTTTTCTCTGAAAATAACATATCCATCCTTTTTGATTAAGACCATTTCTGGCTTTATCTTTTTCCGCTTTTCGAGCATTCTAAAATATTTTTCGTCCCTTACTACGAAGCCTGTTTTGTTTTCAACAAATTTGTTGTAAATTTCGGAAATCCTTTTCCAATCAATTTTTCTGTTTCTTTTTCTCGCTTTTTACCCCTTCTTTTGATAAGTTTATATGCGCTTGGGAATTCTTTGGCGTTTTTGTAACCGAGTTTTTTGTATAGGTTATAAGCGATCATGGATGATGCTGTGAACAGAAATGCAAACCTGTAGCCTTTCTGGTTGAAGTATTGGTGTGATTTTTTGAGAAGGCTTGTGGCTATTCCTTTTCTTACGTGGCTTGGAAAGGTTGCAACTCCCCACACTCCACCCGCCGGCTCTATTTCTCCTTTAATATTTCTAGTTTTTAAGTCCATTACTCCTACAAAACCTACTATTTTTCCATTTTCTACTGCGGCAAAACCTATGGGGCTGTTTTTCAGACGTGGGTCTATGCTTGCTATTTCTTCAAATTTTTCGGGAACAAAGGGCCAATTGAAGGCTATGCACATTAAAGGCAGTAAATCTTCTTTTTTAGGGAGTTCTCTATAGGGGATGATTTTCATGTTAATTTTCTCCTATTCTATTGGGAATCTGAGGGTTGCTGCTATTCCGCCTAAAGAAGCAAGTTTTCTTCCTGCTTCGTGTTCTATGCTTATTATGATTATTTTTCCTTTTTTGTCTTCTACTTCCTTCATTAGGTTTTCGAGTTCGAGTCTTTCTTCTTCAGAGCATTCTCGAAGTTTTACATCGGTTATTGCGAGTTTTTCTATTGCTCCATATTTACTCGCTTTTTTCACTTCTTCTATTCCGTATGCTACTGGTTTTGCCTTTCCAAGTCTTTCAAGTATTTCTTCAACTACCTTGCTTTCTTCAACTATTCTTACGTGTTTTAATGCCTTTAAAAGCACTCCAGACCTTAAAGCTTCGTGGATTCCAGCTAAGCCAGTGTTATTTACGCTTTTAATGTCAACTATATTTTTTGTTATTTCTGGAGCCTTATCTTTAAGATAGTTGACGAAATGATTTTTCACAAAACCTACTCCTAAAATGACAAGTGGATTCTTCTTTTCACCTAAAACCTCTCTTAACGCATCTAAAACCTCTTTAAAGAATTTCTTTTGGGCATTTTCCCTCTCTTCTGCATGAACTTTACTTGGTAAGCTTACTTTTTTCTCAACTTTTATTTCCAATCCGTATTGGCGAAGGGTGGCAACGCAGTAGCCTTCATCATCTATTGACAACACAACTATGGAGGGAACTTTGGTTTCAGCAGCCCTCTCCAGCCTTTCCAACTGGTGCTTTTGCCATTTCTTCTTCACTATTGTCAATGGAACGTTAACGGCTACATTTAATGTGTGATGGGAACCTAATCCAATGAGGTTTTCTGGTGCTTCGCAGATTGTTCCATGCACTCTTAAACGATTTAGGGTTTTGTCCCATGCTACTTTCTGAACTTTTATGCCTAGGAAAACTGAAACTCGCTTTGGTTTTTGAGGTCTGGCATATTCTATGTTTGGTTTGATTTCCCTTGTTGTTCTGGCGTAGACTTCATCGTTTGGATAGATTATGTTGTATAAATGCCATAGGTCATCTAGGTTTTCCGGAATCAGCTTAACCAAGCCCTTCTTAAGGTTCATTTCAATTATTTTCAAAACTGCCGCTCTTCCATCAATTGTTAACTACACAATGGAATTGGAAAAGCATTAAAATATATTGCTGTTTCATTTTTACTGGAAGTGTTTGGCATGAAGCTTACGTTTTGGCTTCTTGATATAAACTATGAGGTTAAGAATCATAAACCCGAAGTTTGGCTTTGGGGAATAGACCAAGATGGAAATCGCATTCTTGTAATAGACCGAGAATTTGAACCCTACTTTTACGCTGTATTAAAGGAAAATGTGGATGCAAAATCGGTTATGGAAGGAATAAAGGCTAGGAAAAATGAGCTTCCATTCATAACACGGATGGAAACCGTGGATAAAAAGTATTTTGGAAAAAAGGTTAAGACGCTTAAGATATTCTGTCAAGACCCAAATCTAATAGAAAAATATGCAAAAAGAATCGGAAAAATAGAAGGAGTAAAAGAGTGCTTAGAGGATGACATTAGATATTCAATGCGCTACATAATCGATAACGAAGTTACGCCTTGCGGTTGGCACCAACTTGAGGTCGAAGAAATTCCAAACAACCTAAAAGTTCGAGCAGAAAAGATTTTTCTGGCAAAATCCAAACCAGTTTACACTGAAAAACACGAAATTCCAAAACTTAGAATTCTAGGCTTCTCAATAATATGCTACAGCGCAAAGGGATCACCAAAACCAGACAAAAATCCAGTAATAATAATTTCAACAGCAACCAATACGGGTGAGAAAAAACAGTTTACAGCTGAAAACTCGGAAAACGATGAAGGAATCATTAGGGAATTCATAAATTACGTTAATGATTTCGACCCCGACATAATTGTTGGTTACGGCTCAAACCGTTTCGACCTACCCTATTTAGCAGCCAGAGCTAGAAAACACGGTTTCTTACTCAGCATTGACAGAGCTGGAACTGAACCTCACAGAAGCGTTTATGGACATATGTCCATAACTGGAAGGGCAAACGTTGACTTATTTGATTTCGCCGACGAATTTCCGGAAGTTAAGGTTAAAACTTTGGAGAATATTGCCGATTATTTAGGCGTTATGAAACTTGAAGAACGCACTATAATCGAAGATGTAGATTATCCGGAATACTGGGAAACTCCAGAGAAAAAACCTCAACTCCTAGAATTCAGCATGGAAAACACACGCTGCATTATGGGAATAGCTGAAGCCATACTAGACTTTGCAATACAACTCTCAAACCTTGTTTGTCTACCCCTCGACCACGTTGGAGCAGCCGCCGTGGGATTCAGAGTCGAATGGTTCCTAATTCGCCACGCATACCACCTAAACGAGCTTGTCCCCAAAAGAATTGAAAGGCCGTACCGACCATACGCAGGCGCAATAGTGTTGGCTCCAAAACCTGGACTACACGAAAATGTCTGCGTTTTAGACTTTAAGGCTATGTACCCAAACATTATGATAACCTATAATGTTTCGCCAGACACATATGTTCCACCCGAACATCCAGACCCTCCATGCGGAGTTTACGTAGCTCCAGAAGTTAAACATAGATTTCGAAAGGAACCTTCAGGTTTTTACAGGGAAGTTCTATCAAGGCTTATCGCTACAAGAGACGAAATTAAGGCTAAACTTAAAAGCTTCAAGCCTGAAAGTCCGCATTATCGACTTTTGGATGCAAGACAAAAAGCTGTTAAGGTTATTACAAACGCAACTTATGGATATGCTGGATGGATAGGTGCGAGATGGTATATCAAACCAGTTGCAGAGGCAGCCACGGCTTGGGGAAGATACACAATAAGTAATACAATAAAGCTTGCCGAAAAAGCTGGTCTAGAAGTTGTTTACGGCGACACCGATAGCATATTCATAAGATACGAACCGGAAAAAATAGATGCTTTTATTAAACAAATTGAAAAGGAACTAGGATTAGAAATTAAACCAGACAAAATTTACACCAGAATACTCTTTACTGAAGCAAAAAAACGTTATTGCGGACTTTTACCAGATGGAAGACTCGATATTGTTGGTTTGGAGGTCATTCGTGGAGACTGGGCTGAAGTAGCCAAGGGAGTTCAGGAAAAGGTTTTGGAAATAGTTTTGAAGGAACGTTCACCGCAAAAAGCGGCTGATTATGTCCGTCAATTCATATCCGACATGCAAGCAAGAAAAATTCCGCTTAGGAAATTCGTAATATGGAAGACATTAACCAAGAAACTTGAAGACTATGAAGTGCGAGCTCCCCACGTGGAAGCTGCAAGAATGCTAAAGAAGGAAGGTTGGGATTTAACCCTAGGCGATAAAATAGGCTATGTAATTGTTTCTGGAACTGGAAGGCTTTATGAAAGGGTTAAACCATATATGTTCGCTTCAATTGAAGAACTTGACATAGAATATTACGTGAAAAACCAAGTGGTTCCAGTCGCGGCTAGAATTTTATCCATATTCGGAATTAAAAAAGATGAGTTGCTGGCTAAGAAAGGAGTGCCTAAAACGCTTACAGACTTCTTTAAGAGCTAGATGTGATTTCGTCAAAGGTTAACAATTGAAGGTTTAGAGGTCTCTTTACAACATCCGAGATTCTAGCTGCAACCAAACATTTTATGTTTTTCTGTAGAGCTATATCCACAAGCCTCTGAGTTATAACTCCGTCAAACACAACAGTGTCTACACCATTCATTTGTTGCAGTTTCTCAGCAAGTTCGCTCACGGGCATCCTCGTTATCTCTTCCATTTTCTCATCCAACAAAACCGCTTCAAGGGTTCCCTCAAGCTCTTTGGTTATTTCCACAACCCTCTTGGGAACTGCCACAGCAAATCCACGCTTTTTCTTCCTTAATAACTCCTCTACCGCAACTTTCCTTTCTAAAGCTTCAAAAATTTCTTTACATGAAAGCTCTTCAACCTCCCTTCCAGAAGGAGCACGTGCCACATACTTTATCCTTGCAACCTGCATCAATTCTTTAAGAATTAGGTCTCCGCCCCTATCTCCATCAAGAAGCGCAGTTGCCTCCTTCTGCTTTGTAAGACTTATTATTGTTTCAGGAATCTTTGCCCCTTCCACCGCTATTACGTTTCGAATTCCACATTTCAAAAGGTTAATTACATCAGCCCTTCCTTCCACAATTATTATTTCCTTAGCTGAATCAATGTCTGGACCTGCACTAAGCTCTTCCGGACCATACTTCTCCACCTTTGCCCATTTTAGGGTTTCAGCTACTTCTCTGTAAATTTCCTCTGTGCTCGGCAAGGTCTCTATCGTCCATTTACGCAGTATTTCCTTTGCCCTTTCAATTATGGCTCTTCTTTTTGCTTCTCGTATGTCCTCAATTTTTTCTAGGGTTACTTTTGCTGCGCATGGTCCCACACGCGTTATGGTTTCCAAGCTTGCGGCAAGTATGGCTGTTGACACTCTGTCTAGGCTTGTTGGTATCAGAATTTTTCCTGTTGTTTTGTCACGTTTTGAATGTAATTCGATTTCTATTCTTCCTATCCTTCCGCTTTTTTGCAGTTCTCTTAGGTCTAGTTCTGGACCGAACAAGCCTTCTGTTTGCCCGAAAACTGCACCTATCACGTCTGGTTTTTCAACGACTCCTTCTATTTCGAATCTGGCTCTTATCACATATTTTACGGTAAGGGATTGTGATGAACCCGTAAGCTTCACCTCCAAGTTTGATGAGGATAAAACCTCACCACGGTAAGCTTGAACTTGTAACCCTTAATCCTTCAAGCTTTAAACTATTATACTTTACGAATTTCCAATTCTCCTTTTTAAGTTCTTAAGATAAGTGGTTAATCCTTCAATATCCTTTAATTCACGACCAGCAACCTTGTAGATTTCCCGCCAAAACCTAAGATTCGGCTTTACCTTAGCTCTCTCAAAATGTCCCACAAGCCTTTTTGTCCATTCTCTGCCTCTTCTGTCAAAATCAAGCATCAAGATAACCTCGTCGTATCCACGCTGTTCAATTTCACAAACCACATCAATCAGAGCCCGTCTATAAGCCTTAACCGGAATTATTGTACCCACAACCGCAAGGTCTTTCAACGCGTTCTCATCCTTTTTTCCTTCAACTATAATCGGCACTCCTTTCTGAGCCTCTAATGCAAGCTCATCTAACAGCTCAGTTAGATGTTCGAACCTCTGTTTTAAGAGCTGAGACACCTATCCTACCTCGTTATCTCTATCTTCTTCATCTTCTCTAAATTGTCGGGGTGCCTCTTAAAGTATTCTCGAACAGGCTCTAAAACTTCAATAAGTGCTTCCGCAACACCATTCTTCAAATCTAAAGGATGAACCTTACCATTAACATAATCTCCCTCAAGCTTTTCATAACTTTCATAAACCAACGAACCACCATACTTTTCGGGGCGAGGAATCTCCAAAACCCCTTTCTCTGGAAAAATTATGTATTTCGCATGTTCCAAAACCGGATTTCCCTCACTCTGCTTAGGCGGACAAAAAGCGTTCTTAATCTTCTGCCTAATCGCCTCAGGTGAATCATGCATAAAAATGCAGCTTTCAGGCTTACTCTTAGACATCTTAGAACTTATCCTCAAACTAAGCAAAACATTCTCATCATATTGCTCTCCGCTTTCCTTCGGTCCCTGCAATCCCATCAGAAGCGGAGTATGAATACAAATAGGCTTTCTCCAACCCAACTTTCCCGCCACATCCCTAGCAAGCATATGCGCTTTCCGCTGATCCATACCAGCACAAGCAACATCCAACTCCATCTGAAAAATATCGGCTGCTTGCATGCAAGGATACAAAACCCAAGCAGTTTCTATTTCGGAAAGATCCATTTCACGCCCCATTATAGGTAAAGCTCTTCTGACACGCCTTAAAGAAGCATTTTTCGCAATCCTAATGACTTTCTCCCAATAATTGATTTCTTTTGCGATGTCAGAAGCCCAGATATAACTTACTTTGTTAGGAGAAAGTCCAATAGCGGTGAAGCAGTCCTTAAAGTATTCGCCGCAAAGCCTAATTTTATCTAAGTCCCCTCCAAGCTTGTTGTTTATCCATGAATGCCAATCAGCCAAGAAAATTATAAAATCAAATCCAGCTTCAACTAAATCTTTTATCTTAAAACCGCAAACTAAACCTAAACCAACATGCATTATTCTGGGCAAGCGTCTAAACGGCGCTTGCTATCCAGAACACTCAAAACCCCAATAGGCTCTAGGCCTAGACTTAGACTCCAAAAGTTCACGAAGTTCATTATAAGTCACAATTTCCTCCACATTTCTAGTAACAAGCTCAATTTTTTCTTCCAAATCCATATTTTCTCGCCCTAAATTAGTGCAACAAAACAAAACTTAAAGGTTACCATCAAACGAGATGAACACGCAAACAATTATTTATCTGTACGCCTTCC
>JAOZNA010000114.1 GCA_029934005.1 Candidatus Bathyarchaeota archaeon | reverse complement strand
TCAAAACCAGCTTAGCTAATTCTTCAATCTTGATTTGATTCATTTTAAACCCAAAAGATTTATGGAAATCAAGCATTAAAAATTAACCAATTGTTTATTTACAGCAGTAAGCAGTGAGGCTATTCCATTTTCATATATGAAGTTTGTATGATTAGTCCTATCGTGTCTGAAACGAAATGTGCAAGCACAACGATTGTCAAAGAACCAGTCAGAAAAAACGCGACTCCCAGCAAAATACTATAAATAAAGGGTAAAATAGCGTTAAACACTCCTTGATACAAATGCCCTGCGCCGAAAAATATCGCTTGAATAACTATTGCAAAAACCGGAGAAAGAAGTAATAGAAGGTTATTAAGCAAGTAACCTCTGAAAAACAGTTCCTCAAAAATTGCTGCTTTAAGCGAGGCAATAGAAAGCAAAATCCTTGCTTTATTCCGGGATTTAGGCAGTGAACCGAAAATTATTTTTCTGGCTTTTTCTTCCCGCCAAGGCTTATAATTCGGGAAAAATTTCCGTTGCATCGCTGAAAGGAAAACTCCCACAATTGCAAGCAATGGAAAAACAGCTATGCCTATAAGGAGACCTAAAGAGATGTCATACCACGTGAAAAACAAACGATCTATACTAAAAACCATTATCAAGTCTCCACCGACAAAAAGGTTAAGTACCACAAGCAAAAACAACATAACAATTGTTTCTAACAAAGATACAGATAAAAGATAATTAAATGATGGAAACTTCTTATATTTAAGAGAAAACCTCGGATCAACTTTGTAAGCTAACAAAATGAAAATGACGTATGCAATTAGAAAAATTAGAAACCTATAAAGACCTAGCCATACATTATCCATGGCTATTCCTCTGCTTTTCTTTACATTTTAACAAATGAATAATATAAGCTTTAAATGGTTAAAACCAAATTCAAAGAAGTTTCCAATTCACATAAACTAAAAACATATATTGCTATACCGCGAATTTTTTCCAAAATCAAAGGTGGTTATGTAATGGTTTCAAGCGAGTTAATGAACGAGTATAAAAAGTTGATGGAGAAATCCAAGGAAATTATAATTTTTGATTCGATTAAAAGCCTTTTAGAATGGGATATGCAAACGAAGATGCCTCCAAGGGGTATTCTTCTAAGAAGCCAACAATTAGGCCTTGTTAGTCAAATTGAACATAAAATGATAACTAATCCGGAAATAGGACGCTTAATTGAAAGTATAATGAAACATCCAGACTACGATAGTTTAAATGAGCAGCAGAAAAGAAACGTGTATCTCGTTAAGAAGTTCTATGATGAGCAAACCAAACTCCCAGAGAGACTTGTGGTTGAAACTGCAAAACAAGAGGCAATTGCAAATGAAGCATGGAAAAAGGGGAAGGCTGCAAAGGACTTTTCTGTTTTTAAGCCTGAACTTGAAAAATTAGTTGAATTAAAGAAGGAAGCAGCGGAAATACTAATGAAAGTTAAGGAGACTCCGACACCATATGATGCATTAATCGATATTTTCGAGCCGAAAATGACTTCTGAAATGATAACCAAAATTTTTAACGAATTGAAAACAGGTTTGGTTTCAATTCTAGAAAAATGCGTTTCTTCACCTAAACAACCAGACGTTTCCATTCTTAAAAGAAAAATTCCGATTGAAGTTCAGCGTAAAATTTCAAAAGAACTCGCAAAATTTATTGGTTATGATATTGAGTCTGAAAAAGCTGGAGGCAGAATAGATGAGACGGAGCATCCATTTACAACTGGCTATTACTATGATGTGAGAATTACAACCCATTATTATGAAGATAATTGGGCTTCGTCTGTGTTTTCTGTGCTGCATGAAGGTGGACATGCCCTTTACGACCAAAACTTGAATCCGGAATGGATTTACCAGCCAATTGGAAGCCCATGCTCGGCTGGCATCCATGAATCTCAATCTAGGTTTATAGAAAACATTGTAGGCAGATCGAGGGAATTTTGGCTCTATTTTCTGCCGAAATTGAATGAGTTGACTAATAATGCCTTTTCGGATGTGAACCTAGACGCGTTGGTTCATGCAGTAAA
The DNA here is from genome assembly GCA_029934005.1 of Candidatus Bathyarchaeota archaeon. Classification (GTDB taxonomy): domain Archaea; phylum Thermoproteota; class Bathyarchaeia; order Bathyarchaeales; family WUQV01; genus JAOZNA01. The sequence continues at coordinate 646 of JAOZNA010000114.1, read as the reverse complement.
CTTGGTCAAGCCCTCAAAAATACGTGTTGAGGCGGATGAAGTTACTTACTGCTTGCACATAATTATTCGTTTTGAGATTGAACGCGACCTTTTCGCTGACAAAGTTTCTGTAGCAGAGCTTCCGCAAGTTTGGAACGAGAAATACAAAGATTACCTTGGAGTAAAAATCGAGAACGATTCAGAAGGAGTAATGCAAGACATACACTGGGCAGCCGGACTTTTCGGTTATTTCCCAAGCTACGCTTTAGGCAACATTTACAGCGGTCAACTGTTAGCGAAAATGGAAAAGGAAATTCCAAACTGGAAGGAACAGCTTGCAAACGGCAACTTCAATAGTGTCAAACAGTGGTTAACGAAGAACGTTCATTCATACGGAAACCTCTACGACCCAGCCGACTTAATCAGAATAGTAACAGGTGAAGAAATTAACGTTAAGCACTACCTCAACTATCTGAACGAAAAATACTCAAAACTTTACGGCTTCTAAAAACAACTATTATGGAAAATAATACCTTAGAAAGCGTTCGATTTGACGAGATCGTTAATTCCATGTTAACTTTCTATTCCTATGTTCAAATTTTGATTATTCTGGTATAGCTGAGGTTAACATAATTCCTTAATAATGGATTTTACCTTTACTACTACG
>JAOZNA010000060.1 GCA_029934005.1 Candidatus Bathyarchaeota archaeon | reverse complement strand
ATTAGAAATGTTTATTAAATATTACGATATTTGATATATTTTTAGAGTAAAAATATTCCGAATCCGAAGGCGAAACAATGAGAAAAGCAATAACCTTCCTAACTTTCTTCGCACTCTTCTTAACAGCATTAATCTTTGTTCCCTTAGAACTGTTCCCAGGGAACCTTCTGAAAAATATTTCCCAGATACCAGCACAGTATAAGCCCTTTTTAATGGTGCTCCTAAACAGCCTAACCTACAGCTTAATAGTATGGCTTATCCTAACTGTGCTTAGTAGAAGAATAGGGAAAGAATAAGCTATTCAATTTGGCTTACGGGGTATGAAAGGAATCCTACAAGCCTAATTTTGCTTTTACAGACATTGCATTGAATCAAAAGTTCTTCTAGTTCGTCTCCACGCATTTTTGTATCAATAATCTGGTAAACGCTGTCAGTTTCATCGTCTGGAGATATTAAAGTCCCACATTTCGGGCATGGAAATGAACCGTCTCCTTCTATTTTCGTCAGATCAACTACATACGTTTTGTTTTTAGCCATATGCTTCACCCAGTTTTAGTCAACACTTTTAGGCATAAATATAAGAAACTTATGAATTTGAAATCAAAATCAGAATTTAACAATTAATTCCAATTGATAACAGCGAATTCTGTAAACTTAAGATTAACTTTCGTTAGATTTTTTAATAGATTCTCCTACTTTATGGTGAGAACAAGAGAGCCGTTTAAGGGGGGCAAAGATGGTACTTCCAGTAGAAACAGAGGAAAGAGTTAAACGCAGAGCACTTTCAATATGCCAGGAACATCTACGGAAAGTTCTGGATGTCTGCAGGAAAGTTCCGCAGATTTTTCAACACTTTTCAGAGGGAAATGTTGAGGGAGCTAAGCAAACTTTTACTGAAATAAGGGCTGGTGAAGATGAGGTTGACGCTGCCAGGAGAATGGTTTCAAGAGAACTAGCCGAAATTGGAGCAATTCTTACGAGCCGTGAAGACTTTTTACGCTTTACTAATTTAGCAAGTGAAATTGCTGATTACTGTGAGGGAATAGCTTTCAGATTGGTAGAAATCATGGATCGAGAATGGAAAGTTCCAGACGACATTAAAGAAAGCCTAGTTAAACTTTCTGATGCAGTTTTAGATACCGTTCTGAGACTTAGAGAAACCGCTCTAACGCTCAGTTATGGGTCTTCAAAAGCATTGGAAAAAGCCAAAGAAGTTGAAACAGCGGAAAGAATCGTGGATGATTTATATCGCGAATTAGAAGTTAAACTTCTAAATAGCAAACTTGAAATTCCAACATTACTTTTACTAAGAGACATAATACAACTCTTGGAAGATGCAGCAGACAGAGCTGAAGATGCAGCAGACGCAGCTAGAATTCTTTCCTTCGCCATGTAAGGTATAAATATGAACAAAAAAATTGAAGCAGAACTGATAGAGAACTTTCTAGTTGTTTGGGCCCCCAAAGATGGAGAAAAACTTTACCAAATGGGTTTTTATGGAAAACCATTAGGGATTCCAAAGCCTAAAACAACGAAGTTTGAAGTTCCGTTAATACTTGATTTAATGGAAGGACTTTATCTCCTAGAAAAGGGGATAATCAAAGTTATGGAAGGCCCCCAAAAAGGAGCAGTATCCCTTGAAAAACTTAGGGAAAAAGCAAGAAAAATCTACGAGGAATTTGATTTAAAATACATGGTTTATAAACATTTACGTGAAAGCGGATTGGTTGTTACTCCGGGCATAAAGTTTGGATGTGACTTCGCAGTTTATAAACGCGGACCTGGCTTAGAGCATGCGCCTTATATGGTTTCTGTTAGAAAGGCAGAGGATGAGATAACAGCAACTGAGATAGTTAAGGCTGGAAGATTGGCAACAACCGTGAGAAAACGTTTCATAATAGCTTTACCAAAAAAGGAAACGAATAAGATACAGTATTTAATATTTAAATGGTTTAAAGCTTAATAAACTCAGAATCGGCGAAGCAGTTCTTGAAATAAATTTTGAATATGGTTTAAATGTTCCTAAAATGGTTATGGGAAGATTAGAAAACATATCATTAATAATGTTAACCCCACAATAACAAATATTGCCATTTCTTTCTTCGGCTTTCTCCTCTTTTTCATATCTCTTACTCCTTCCCTCAGCATCGCTGGATTTGCACCAGCCCCTCTAGTATAAGGTGACACGTAGAAATGTTCCGATAAGGGAAGGAAACTTATAAGACCTATACCTACAAGAAGGACAGCCCCGATTCCCATAGCCCAGCATAACGCATCTAGGATAGGTATGTTCGTTAATAGGAAATAAAGAAAAGCTCCAAATGAAATTAGTGCTAACGCAATAGCTAAAGTCACTAAATAGAGTTTAAACCATTTTATCATTTTCTCTTTAAGAGGCATATCCCGTCAACTTCACTATTATAATGAAACAACGAAGCTAATAACTTTATTCTAGGAGAAAACTGGCATTTTCTACTTGCTAAGACAAAATCGTATTACTATACGTTCCACTTTTTACGAATAGATGCGGATACACCTTAGTTGCTTCAAGTTTAGTTCCGGCTTCTATTACTACATCGTCTGCTATAACAGAAATGTTCTCGATTACTGTTGGATTTTTCGGACTTGACTTTATCGTTACATGCCTCCCAATTATGCTGTTCCTTATTATTGCTCCTTCTTCTATTATTGCGCGATCCATTATAGCTGAGTTTTCTATAATAGCGTTCTTACCTATCTTGCTGTAGTTATCTATGCAAGAGTCGATTATAGTTACTCCATCCTCGATTTGGCAGTGTCTTCCAATTAAAACGGCGCCTTCCAGTTGTATTTTTCCATTCCTTAACTTTTTCACTATCACTTCTCTTCTCCTCATAGATTCTTTGCTTTCTCCTTGTACCCAGAACCTATCGCCTTCACTTATTCTTCCGCCAAAATCCGTTAAAGAATGTAATTTTCCATAAAGAATTTCGCGCATCGCTTCTAAGTATCGCTCAGGAGTCCCAACATCATACCAGTTTCCCTTTAAAACGTATCCGTATACTGGGCGTCCTGTACGAATGAGGTATGGAATGAAGTCGTATCCAAAATCTAGTCTTTTTTTGATTTTAATCATTTTTTTAACTTCTTTTTCTTTAAATATTTGACGAATTTCTGGTGTCACTAGATAAAGCCCTGTATTCGCTAAGTTTGAGGGAGCTTCTTCTTTGGAAGGTTTTTCGATAAATCTTGAAATTTGCATGTTGTTGTCTAGGTCGGCGATTCCGTAACCAGCTACGTTTTCTACTGGTTTAAGTCCAATGGTCATTACGGCATCTTTCTTTTGATGAAATTCAACAAAATTTTTGAGGTTTATATCGAAGATGTTGTCGCCTTGAACTGCGAAAACCGGGTCAACTATATCATAATATTCCATGTTTATTCTTGCGCTGTCTGCGCTTCCACAGTCATCTATGTTAGGTTGATACTTGATGTGTATCCTCGGCTTGATTCCGTATCTTGCTGAGAATCCTACTCCAGATTCGAATTGGTCGTGTAAACTTCTATAATTGGTGTACCCTTTAACTCCGAAAATGAAGTTCTTAATTCCTTGTTTAGCTAGACATAGAAGTGAAATTTCAATTAGTGGACGATTTAGAAGGCGTATGCAAGCTTTTGAAATCTCTGAGGTAAGCGGCAGTAAACGTTTTGCTCTACCTCCAACCGGAATTATTACCCTAAGCTTTTCTGGGGCGTAACTCAAAACTCATGCCTCAATCATTAAGATATTCTAAACGTTATTGTTTATAAGAAGTTTAGTGTGTCTGCCAAAGCAAATATACTTATTCTAAGAATAAAAGCTAGTATGAATATGCTGACCCAAATAGGATTAGTCTTAATGACGGTTACACAACTCTACGCAATTTTAAATCCAGTAAGCGTTATTCCAACTTACTTGTCGGTAATGGAGGGAACACGTAAAGAACAAAGAAGACGATTGTTAAACAGAGCAATACTAATTGTTTTCATTCTAATGATGCTTTTCTTGATGGCTGGAAACCTAATCTTGAGCATTCTAAAAGTTAGCGTTGATTCGGTGCGTTTCGGCGGCGGAATACTTCTTCTCGTTATTTCCATCGATATGTTGAGCGGAGTCCCAAGAACAAAAACTCTTGAGGAAAAAGAAGCAATTTTTGTGGTTCCAATAGCCTCACCCCTGCTTGTAGGTCCAGGCACAATAACAACATTAATAGTTTTATCCGCGTCCATCGAATTCTATATAACAGCAATAAGCGTGATGATAGTAACCTTTCTGATTTACGTTACGTTAAGGCTTTCTGAAAAAATTACAAAAATTATTGGACGGAACGGTGTGAGGGCTATGGGAAGGATAATGGCAATAATAATAGCTGCTACAGCGGCTGAAATGATACATACTGCTTTAGCAAATTGGGGGATAGCTAAGGCTTGAAAAATAAATTTAAGGCTGTTTTAAGGTTGATTAGACCTGCAAACTGTTTTATGATGGGATTCGCCGTAATAGTTGGAGCTCTAATGGCAAAGGGAACTGGTGTGACAGAGAAATGGGTTGAAGTCATTATGGGTTTTCTAACTGGTTTTACTCTCACCGCGGCTTCCATGGTCGTGAACGATTATTATGATAGGGAGATAGATGCCATAAACCAGCCGGATAGACCTATACCACGCGGAATAGTTACACCGAATCAAGCGATTTTCCTGGCTTTGATTTTTACGGTTGTGGGGTTTGGGTCAGCTGCACTAATTAATTTTCCATGTTTTCTGATAGCAATAGCCTCTTATGTGGTTTCAGTGACTTATAGTACTGTCGGTAAGAAAACTGGGCTTTTAGGAAACTTTATGGTTAGTGCTTGTGTTGCAATACCCTTTATTTTTGGAAATTTTCTTGTTGAAAGATTTGATTTGGCTGTTTTCTTGTTTGCTGCCATGGCTTTTCTTTCTAATACTGGACGGGAGATCACGAAGGGCATAGCCGACATTAAAGGTGATAAGGCACGAAACATTAAGACTTTGGCTGTTCGTCGCGGCGAGAAGACAGCGGCGTTGGGTGCAGCCTTTTTCTATTTGGCTGCTGTAGCCTTAACGCCTCTCCCCCTAATTTGGAGCCTAGTTTCATTCTGGTTTCTTCCCTTCGTGGCGGTTACGAACACGGGTTTAATTGTTTCCTCGTTAGCCCTACTCAGAGATTGTTCAAGTCAAAATGCAAGGAAAATTAAGAACGCCGTCCTATTATGGTTTGTTTTCGGACTGCTCGCATTCCTATTTGGCACATCTAATCTTTAGAAAAATCAAGTTGCCACTTATAGCACAGTTACCCGCATAGTCCTATGCAATAATGAGGTGGTCTTATTCATGCTCAAAATAGAATCTCTCAGTAACAGCAATTAATAGCTCCTACTAGAGTAGATAATGGCAAGCCTTATTAAGGATGATTATGTTAACTGACGGAAAGCGTTTGTAAGGATAAGATCGTTTTGAATGAAATGAGACAAAATTGGTTTGCTAGGCGTGTAAAGAAAGAAGTAGAGAAAGATGTTATGCCGTTTTCTGAACGTGTAGGAAATGCGGTAGCCATTGTAGCTATCATTTTAGCTACATTATACTTTGTTGCTCATCAGACATGGTCAACGGGCTTTTTCACGTCAAGATTCGGCTTTGCAGAAGCATTCCTGCTTTATTCATCATTGCTTTATGGTTTAGTTCCAACGAGTGTGAAAGGCTTGGTCGGTCGTAGAAATCTTGCTCGAATTTTCGAGGTATTTGGCTCCATTTTAACTACGATAGCACTTGTTTGGCTTTACGTAGTTTTTCCATTCGACTTTTCTCACTTTGCCGACGTCCTACCAACTTTTGCTAGGTTTTTGTTGCAGTGGTTATCCAATGACATCGCCAGATTCTTAATGATAATGGGAATTATCATAATGCCCATATCGGCCGCTTACAATACGGTACTATACATTTTTGTTCGCAAAGAGACCTCAAAAAACTTTTGAAATTCACAAACTTTTCATTTAATTTCTCATTGAATCGCTTCGTAATTTCTTATTTTTAACAATGAAAAATGTCACAAGTACTAAAACGATAAATATAAGTGGTATCAGCATCGTTGGAAATTCGGAAATCACAGTATAGACATATAAGTTGCCCCTATTTATCCTCAATGGCAAAATTCCCGGCGTAGTCGTAAGCAATCACCTTGTAAGAAACAATACTTCCAACTGGAAAATTAAGAAGTTTCTCTATGTAAATAATTCCAGATCCGTCATCTTTTCCAAGTTTTTAAAAGTTTAAACAATTCGTTAACGTGTTCTTTGCTGAATTTAAATTGGTGTCTGTAGGGGCAGAGATTGTCTAAAACTGGTCTTCTTTCGGTTTCATCGTAAACAAGCGGGTAAAGTCTACAACCTAACGGTCTGTAAGGATATATGGCGCATCCATTGGTTTTTAGGAAAACGCATTTGCCATGTTTATTTTTAAGTTTCCACGTCCCAGTATTTTTAGTCGCGAACTCTTCAAGTTTGTATCCAAGTTTCCTTATCCTTTCTATGTCGCTTTTCACAAGGGGCATTTCTGTTTCTATGCAACATTTTACACAAGAATGCATTCTGCATGGAATTCCACTTTCTAAAGAATATTTTTTGGCAGCCGTGAATTTGCTCGTCATTTTTTGACCTTCCGAACCATCTCAACTCTTTTACAGAAGGCGCAAACCTCGGCTGACGAAGGAAAACCGCAAATTTTACATGTAGTAAGCTTTGGTTTTTCAATAGCCTTCTCTAAAATTGGGATTAATTTGAGGAAATTTTTGAGCATCTGATGTCTAAATCCAGGATTGCCCTTTGACAGATATTGGAGCATGTCTTTATTCTCTTTTAGGCGCTCCGTATGAGCATGAGGACAGTTTACCTCACGGAATGGGATTTCCGAGTACAAACAGTAAAGAAGGTTCTCTTCCTCGGGAGTTTTTATTAAAGGTTTGATTTTGAATGTTTGATTTGGCATTAAAGGCTTCAAAACTGGTTTTAATCTTACAAGTTGGCTCCAGTTTCCATTAAAGAAATTGTTAAGCATGGTAGCAACAACATCGTCCAAGTTATGACCAGTTGCCAGAATTCTTGTTTTCGCTCTTTCAGCCAAAACTTCAAACAAGTGACGTTTTATTGTTCCACATGCCGAGCAAAGCTTACGCCTATAAATTGTTTTTCTAAAATCGTCTATTGAAAAGCCAAGCTCACTTTCTAAATCGAAGACTTCAAGTTCCACATCCAGCATTTTAGCAAGCTTCTCAACTTTTTCCTTACAATGCTTCGAATAATCTTTTATTCCTAAGTCGATGTGTAAAGCGATGAAATTAGTTATCGGAAAAGCAGTTTTTAGGCTATGTAAAAGCGCCATGCTGTCCTTTCCACCTGAAACAGCTACGCCAACCTTGTCTTTTGGTTTAAACATCTTGAATTCTTCAACTGTCCGTCTTACTCTATTGACATAAAACTCTTGAAAGCAGTTTGGGCATAAGCTAAGCTTAGCGTAAGCTAGCTGAACTTCAGCTGGAGCCGAACGACATCTTCGACAAGTTACTGTCATTTCAATAGAAAGGAAAGTTTACAGATTTTTATAGCTTTGGAAAACGTGTATTTGCAAATAATTTTTAACAAGTTTTATCACTTTACTTGTGGAGGCAAAAGTTTGAATTTAACTGGGGTGCATTTTCTACTTACTTATCGTTGCGATACCGAATGCGATCATTGCTTTGTTTGGGGCAGCCCTTTCCAAAAAGGCGTTATTAAACTAAAGGAGATTCTGTTTCTTCTGAATGAAATTAGAAAGGTTGAAGCTGTGAAGGAGATTTCGCTTGAAGGCGGCGAACCATTTCTTTATTATCCTATAATGGTTAAGGCGGCCAGAGAAGCCGTTAAGCTAGGATTTAGTGTTGAAATTGTAACAAATGGTTACTGGGCGTGCTCTGTTGAAGACGCTTTAGAATGGCTTAAACCATTTGCAGAAATTGAAAATATAAGCCTAAGTCTCAGCAGCGACTATTTTCATGGAGAAAAATGGATTACGGAAGAAGCTGAAAACGCTGTTAAGGCAGCTAAAAAACTAGGCATCCCAATTATTATTCTAGCGGTTTCGAATCCAAATATTTCAGAAAAATGTCCGAACGAAGTTTTAGGCGTACCAGTTGACATTTCGGAACTTAGATTTAGGGGAAGAGCCGCCGAAAAACTTGTCAAAAATGTAGAAAAAAGGAATTGGACAGAGTTTAAGGAATGCCCCTATGAAGATTTAGCCGATCCCGTTAGAGTTCACATTGATCCTCTCGGATACGTCCATGTTTGCCAAGGGATATGCATTGGTGACGCGTTCCAAAAGTCCTTCTCCAAAATAATTAAGGAGTATAAGCCTTACTCCCATCCAATAGTTGAAGCCTTACTCAAAAACGGTCCGTTTGGACTTGCCCAGAAATATGGAGTTCCACACAAAGAATTTTATGCAGACGCGTGCCATTTCTGCTACGAAATTAGATGTACACTTAGAAAGCTTCTTCCAGAAGTTTCGGAGTTTCTGGCACCAGATCAAGTTTATGGTGAAGGCTTATCATGATTAAACGTGTGAAATGCTGTGGTGTTAGGTAAATTTTTAGGATAGTAGTAATAGGTTTATTCTAAGATGGTTTAAAATGCCAGCTTCCCTAGTCCAGATACAGCAGATATTTGACAAAAAACTTGAAGGGAAAAAAGTTAAAATTAGAGGATGGGTTTACAGAAAAAGGGAAATTAAATACACGATTTTCCTTTTAATACGTGATTCCACCGGAGTTATTCAATGCACCGTGAAGAAGGACAGCTCAGCGTGGGAAATGGCAGATAAGGTTACGATAGAATCATCCGTTATATTGTCGGGAATGGTTAAAAGCGACAAGAGGGCTCCGGGGGGATATGAAATAGCTGTAGATCAGCTTACAATTGTTGGTTTGGCTGAAACCTTTCCGATAACCAAGGATTACAGCGAGGATTTTCTGCGTGATGTTAGGCATTTGTGGCTTAGAAGTCGTCGAATGACGCTTATAATGCGTGTAAGAAGCGAGGTTTTAAAGTTCATTCATGATTTTTTCCGTAGAAGAGGTTATGTTGAAGTTTCTCCGCCAATGTTTATTTCAAGTGCTTGCGAAGGCGGAGCAACCCTTTTCGGTTTGAAATATTTTGATAAAGAACTCTATTTGACTCAAAGCGCTCAGCTTCATTTGGAAGCGTTAATTTATTCGCTTGAAAAAGTTTACTGTGTTGCGCCCTCTTTTAGGGCTGAAAAAAGCCGTACAATACGTCATTTAGCTGAGTTTTGGCATGTTGAAGCTGAAGCTGCCTTTACGACCATGGAAGATATGATGAAGCTTGAAGAGGATTTAGTAGCTTACATTTGTCATCAAACAGCCAAAAAGTGTAAGAAAGAGCTTGAAATATTAAACACGAATATAGAGAAGCTTTTAAAGGTGAAAACTCCGTTTCCACGTATAACCTATAACGAAGCGATTGAAAGGCTTCAAAATAAAGGCTTCAAAATAGAATGGGGAGAAGACTTAGGGTATGACGAAGAAAAAGCCTTAGCAGAAGATTTCGGGCATCCCTTCTTTATTTACGCTTATCCAAGGAAAATTAAGGCGTTCTACTGCAAAACTTATCGTGACAATCCAGAACTAGTAATGTCTGAAGATATGCTTGTTCCAAGAATAGGCGAAATAATAACGGGTGGAGCACGTGAGGACAATAAGGAAGAACTAATTAAACGCTTAAAAGAATTTGGACTGCGCCAAGAAGACTATGAATGGTATATTGATTTAAGGCGGTATGGAACAGTTCCCCACGCTGGCTTCGGCCTAGGCGTAGAGAGGCTTCTTGCATGGATTCTTGACTTAGAAAATGTTATAGATGCCGTACCATTCCCAAGAACTATAAGAAGATATTATCCATAAACGGGGCTTTAGAGAAGAGCATAGGAAACGAAGAGCGGCAGAAATGTTAAGGAGACAAGGCTTACAAGCTTAATTAGAATGTGAAGTGATGGACCAGCCGTGTCCTTTAATGGATCGCCGAAAGTATCGCCAATAACAGCGGCAGCATGAGTTGGGGTTCCCTTTCCTCCAAAGTGTCCAGCTTCAACAAACTTTTTGGCATTGTCCATAGCTCCTCCCGCATTTATCATAACTATGGCTAAAAGCGCTCCAGTTGCCGTGGTCGCTATTAGTAGCCCTCCAAGCGCTTCAACTCCGAGAACTAACCCCACAATAATGGGGGCTACGATAGACAGGAGGGTTGGCGTAATCATCTCTTTAAGTGCGTTTTTCGTGCTTATGTCAACGCATGTATAATAGTCAGGCTTTGCCTTTCCTTCTAGTATTCCAGGTATTTCTCTAAACTGCCTTCTGACTTCCTCAACCATCTGAGAGGAAGCCTTGCCAACTGCTTG
>JAOZNA010000059.1 GCA_029934005.1 Candidatus Bathyarchaeota archaeon | reverse complement strand
TAGGGCGCAAGCCTCCTAAGCTTGTGGTCGTGGGTTCAAATCCCACCCCGCCCGCCACAACATAATTTCTACTAGAAGAACTACTTGTTTGCAAATCAGAACCTTCTAACCTTCTTATCACTTCTTTTAAGACATTTTCACAAACTTTAGAAAGATTTAACCTAATTCCTTTGCTTTTTTCAGCAATAAGAAGAAATTGAAGAGTAATTGTGTTGTGATTGCTATGAATGTGTCAGCTTTGATAGCTGGGTTAATATTACTAGTTCTTTTGCAGTATCAGAATTGATTACGAAGATTAAGAGGTATGGCAAAAGTTTATAGATTTTTAACTCACTATTCGATTCTGCTATTCAACGGTAGGTGTGGTTCATGGAAAAATTTGACCTACTTGTTGTAGGTGCTGGTTCTGCTGGATGTTTGGCTGCCAGTAAAGCGGCAGAGGCTGGCTTAAACGTATGTTTGATCGATTTGAAATCTACAAGTGAAGTAGGTAAGAAAATATGTGGTGATGCAATTGGTAAGCATCACTTTGAAAATTTGGGACTTGAGGAGCCGAGGAAGGGAGAATTTGAAGGAAAAGTTTTAGGAATTAAAATTTTTTCGCCTGATACTCGAACCGTGTTTAATGTTATGGGTGAGGGGCTTCACGGCTACCTTTTAAATAGACATGTATTCGGCCAGAAACTTTTGAGGCTTGCAATTCAAAAGGGCGCGGTTTTTCTTGAAAGAACCTTGGCTCTTGAACCAATAATTGAGAAAGGATTTGTAAGTGGGGTTTTGGCAAAAAATTTGGAGAAAAATGAGAAAATGAAGTTGTATGCGAAGGTAACTGTGGACGCAAGCGGATACACGGCGGTTTTGAGGAAGAAGCTGCCGCTGGAAATTGGAATAAGCCCTCATACGGATAAGGAAGAATATGAGGCGTGTTATCGCGAGATAAGGGAACTAAAGGAAGAAGTTGAAGATGAAAGGTTCTGTGAAATTTACTTAAACCAGAATGTCGCGCCGGGCGGATATTACTGGATTTTTCCAAAGAATAAAATGAAGGTTAATGTTGGAATAGGAGTTGCAATGAAGCATAAGTTTCCAAATCCGAAAGAGCAATTATACAAGCATGTTTTAACGAGAGAGCTTTTCAGAGGTTCGAAGGTGCTGGATGGTGGAAGCTGGTGCGTTCCGACTAGGAGACCTTTGGATAGTATGGTTGGAAACGGCATAATTGTTGCTGGTGATGCTGCTTGTCAAGTTAATCCGATACATGGAGGTGGAATTGGCCCTTCAATGGCTGCTGGTGTTTTAGCAGCTCAAACTGTTGTTGAAGCTTTAGAGGGTGGAGATTGGAGTAGAGATGGATTGTGGCGGTATAATGTGCTTTTTATGAGTTCTTATGGAGCTAAACAGGCAGCGCTTGACATTTTTAGAATTTTCCTGCAAGCTTGTAGTGATGAGGAAATTAATTATGGAATGCGGTATAGGCTTATAACTGAGCGGGATGTGCTTAAGGCAAGTCAAATGGGAGATATTAGACTTAACTTAACTGAGAAAACTTTAAGAATTTTTAGAGGGCTTAGAAGGCTTGGCTTTCTTAAAAAGCTCAAAGAAGCTGCTGATTTAATGAAAAAGGCTAAAAATCACTATTTGAATTATCCTGAGAAGCCTGAGGAATTTGAAAATTGGAAAATTACAACACAGAGTATAATTGAAGAAGCAAAAGTTAAATTCGGTTCGGTTTGAGAATCACCAAAATGAATGTTGCAGTTTTAGTAACAGGCGGGAAAGATTCTGCGTTGGCATTATACAAGGCAATGAAAGAGTATAACATAAAATATTTAGTGGCTATGATTCCTCAGCGGGAAGATAGTTGGATGTTCCATTACCCCAACATTCACATGGTTGACTTTTTTGCGGAAGCCGTCGGGGTTCCGCTTGTTAAGGCTGAAACTGTTGGAGTAAAGGAAGTAGAAGTCGAAGACCTAAGGAATTTACTTGCGAAACTTGATGTTGAAGGAGTTGTTTCTGGTGCGGTAGCCTCAACTTACCAGAAAACTAGGATTGATGGAATATGTCAAGAGTTGAATTTGAAGCATATCGCGCCTTTGTGGGGTGAAAAACCGGAAAATATACTGAATGAGCTTTTAGAGAATGAATTTGAAGTCGTAATAGTTGGAGTTTATGCCTTAGGATTTGACGAAAATTGGCTTGGACGAAAAATTAATAGGGAAACTATAAGAGGCCTCCTCTGGCTTAAGAGAAAGTATGGGATATCTCCAGTTGGAGAAGGTGGAGAGTACGAGTCACTTGTGTTGGATGCTCCCTATTTTAAGAGGAAAATTAGAATTTTGGAGACGGAAAAAGTTTGGAAAGAAAATTATGGTTATTTAGTGGTTAGAAAGGCTGAATTAGTTCCAAAATAATTGGTGAGTGGGTTTTAATGGTGATTATTCAGACGAAACGGTTAGTGTTGCGGGACTTTAATGAAGATGATTGGGAAGCCGTACATGAGTATGCTTCTGACCCAGAGGTTGTTCGTTACATGGAATGGGGGCCGAACACTGAGGAGGAAACTCGCAATTTTATCAAACGGGCGATAAGCCACCAAAATGAAAAGCCTCGTAGAAACTTTACGCTTGCGATAGTTTTAAAATCCGAGGGTAAGCTTATAGGTGGCTGTGGAATTGTTGTGTCCGATCCTGAAAATCGGCAGGGGTATATAGGTTACTGTCTGAACCGTAACTTCTGGGGCAAGGGTTACGCAACTGAAGTCGCGGAGGCGTTGGTTAAGTTTGGATTTGAAAGGCTGAATTTGCATAGAATATTTGCTACTTGTGATCCTAAGAATTTGGCTTCTGCTCGTGTTTTAGAAAAAGTGGGTATGAAACTTGAGGGGCATCTTAGAGAACATAAGTTTGCTAAGGGGAAGTGGAGAGATTCATTATTATATGCTATTTTGGATTATGAATGGAAGAAGCTTGTTGAGAAGTAATTCGTTTCTTTTCGATAAGTTTATTAGAGTTTTATTTGCTCATAGCCTACAAGCGGCGGAGAAACTCCGCTGGGATGTAACCTTCGGGTTGAACCACAAACTTTGGAGGCAAAAGCAGTGGCATATAAGTACCTTGCAAATGCGTGGAAAATTCCAGACACGTCTTATGTAGAGGAGATTATGCGTCAAAAGGTTATTGAATGGAGAAAACAGCCAACAGTAGTGAGAATAGAGAAGCCTACAAGGCTCGATAGAGCCAGAAAACTTGGATACAAAGCGAAACAAGGCTTTGTAGTTGTAAGAGTGCGGGTGAGAAGGGGAGGACTGAGAAAGCCCAGACCGAGGTCTGGAAGAAGACCTAAAAGAATGGGTGTAGCCAAATACAAACCAGCAAAAAGTCTACGGTTAATTGCTGAGGAAAGAGCCGCAAGAAAGTTTCCAAACCTCGAAGTGTTAAATTCCTACTGGGTCTGGGAAGATGGCAGATACAAATGGTTCGAAGTAATAATGGTTGATCCGCACCATCCAGCAATAAAGAATGATAAAGACATAAACTGGATATGCGACGCATCGCATCGTGGAAGAGTATTCAGGGGATTAACAAGTGCAGGAAAGAAAATGAGGGGATTGAGGCATAAGGGTCGAGGGGCGGAAAAAGCCAGACCCAGCAGAAAGGCTGCACGTAAAGATTAGATGGGGCAGAATACGAGGGCGGCTAAGACGCATCCGTAATGGTCCATTGGAACCCGTAGAACTTCAATTCTGTGTTTTACAGTGCCTATTTCTATTCCGCGAATGTCAGCCATTTCCTTAATTTTCCAAACAAGTGTTTCCTTTAGGGCTTTTAAGTCCATATAACCGTGTGCTTCAGCTACAAGTCCATACTCTTTATTTTTTTCCCATGCCCAAGCTATTCCAGCACCTATGGTTGTTCCTTCGCCGCCGTCCATTCTTGCAACAACTGCAAAGGTTATGGTTCCAGCTGGAATTTTCTTCCATTTTCTTTCCTTACAGTTTGGGGGAAGAATTGAGCTTACTGGAACAATGTTGCATTGGGCTATTCCAGCCTTTTTTAGGGCTAAATCAAAAGCGTTTAATTCTGAAACCGTGCTTATAGCTTTTCCGCTTGTTATGAAGAATTCTTTTGGGATCATCTCTCTAAACTTTATGGTTTTGTTATGTTTGGAATAGTGATTAGATTTATTAATTTTGTGGTTGAAACGTTAGTTATGTAGATGTGTTAGCAAAGGAAGGATGATAAAATGAGTATTAAGGCAGTAGTTTTTAAGAAAAATGGAAAAGCGAGGAAAGGTAAAGGTTTTAGTCTGGAAGAACTTAAGAAAGTCGGATTGGATTTTAGGAAAGCTCTGAAACTTGGAATACCAGTAGATAAGCGTAGAAGTTCAGCTTACGACCATAACGTAAAAGCCCTAAAAGAATACTTAGAGAGAAGTCGAAAGAAGTAAACTCTAAATCGGAGAAATAGCAAACATTTTAAGGAAAAGCTTTGCCGAAGAATCCAATAGCATACGTTGAGATACGAGTATTTGCACACGCAACGGAAGACGAAAATAAAGTTATAAAGGCAGTTCAAAACCTACTGCCAGAAGACCACCTAGATGAAGTAACCTTTAGAAAAACAAACTTGAAAGGGCATCATGGAAATCCAATTTTGCTTTTACAAACAAGAATTAAGAAAAAGGAAATTCTTAACGGTTTAATTGAAAAAATTTCGAAAAACCTAAGTGAAATTGACAAGGAAGTACTGAAAAGAGAATTTGACAGACACTTGGAGAAGGGAAGTGTTTTCCTAAGATTTGATAAACAAGCAGCGTTTGAAGGAGAAATTAAAACTTGTTCCGCTGATCCCATTCACGTTAGACTTAAATTCAGAAAGGAGAGAGGGAAAGAAATTTTCCAAATTTGTAAGGAAATAGGGTTACTGCCTTGAGAAAGTTTGTTGACCTACACCTAATTGTTCCAATAAAAAACTTGGCAGAATTTGAAAGTTTTATACGAAAGGCTTCTACGCTAGGCTATAAAATGGTTGGAGTGCCCCTACCAGCCAACATAGAAAAAGAAAAAATAGAACAGCTCAAAAGCATAGCCAAAAACTTCAACCTCGACCTCGTAACAAGACTTAACCTCAAACCGGAATCAACTGGAAATCTATTAAAGAATTTAAGGCGTTATAGAAGAAAATTCGAGGTAATTTCTGTTAGATGCTTATCAAAGGCTGTTGCTAGGCAAGCTGCAAAAGACAGACGTGTAGACCTACTAGATTTCGTTGAAAATCCTAGGAAAAGGTTTTTTGATAAAGCAGAGGCAGAACTAGCTTCAAATTCTCTTGCAGCCTTAGAAGTAGAAGCTAAACAAATATTAATTTCACCGTTTCCACGCAGAATACATTTAATTTCAAGAATTAGAACCGAAATTAAAATCGCCCTAAAATACGATATTCCGGTTGTTTTTTCAAGTGGAGCCGACAACTTAATTTATATGAGAACACCACGTGACCTTGCAGCTTTCTTCAGCACCCTACTCGACTTATCTAAGGAAGATGCGTTAAACTTTCTATCAAATGTTCCAAAAAGCTTGGTGGAGAGAAACCGAGGAAAATTAAGCGAAAGCTTTGTTGCGCCTGGAATAAGGATAGTGAAAAGAGGTAGTGACTGTTGAAGCGTTTAAGAAGAAGATACTTAGCTGTTAAAATAGATTGTAAAGACGAAATTGACGGAAAAAAGGTTGTTGACACGGTTTTATCTTCTACTTTAAAGCTTTTTGGGCAGTATGGAGCAAGTAAAACTGGATTAACTCAAATAGACTATGACGAAAAGAAAGGTGTAGTTATTTTAAGGTGTTTTCATACAGCCTTGGACATGGTGAGGGCTGCTGTTTGCGCTGTTACCGAAATAGATGGAAAACCAGTAGCACTTCATGTAATCGATGTTTCTGGAAGCATAAAAACCCTTAAAAAGAGACTGTCTGGAAGGAAACTTGTTTAGTCTTTAGAAAGGTTTATGACTTCTAGGGGAATTATCAGTTTATGGGGATGATGTCGCCGTCCCAGACCGACCATTAAGGAATGAAGAACTCATGACGGACAGACCCCTACTTATAGGGGACTCCGATTTTAGGGAAATTTATTTAACTGCTTTGGTTATGATATAAACTTTAATAAATAAGGTGGAACTACATTGAAGAAAGTTACACGTGTTATTTTACTTATACTATTTTTGACTAGTCTTCCATATTTAGGGAAATTCAACATTAAGCCTGTTAAAGGGTGGACTGGAACTGTTTATATAAGATCGGATGGAAGCATTGACCCAGTAACTGCACCTATATCTATTGTTGGTAATTTTAGTTATATTCTTACAGGGGATATTTATGGTTCATTGATTGTACAAAGAACAGGGGCAATAATTGATGGAGCAAATCACACTATACAAAAACCGGACGGGGCCGCAATAACCATTGAAGCAAACAGTGTAACCATCAAGAGAGTAGTTATAACCAAATCTTCAACTGGCATTGACATCAGTGCGGGTTGGGAACGAGGAAACAACGTCATCTACAATAACACAATAATAGATAATCAGTATGGTATATCAGTAGGATATGGTTGCCTAAACAATTTAATCACTGCAAACATTATATCAAAAAATATACGTGGCATTTGTTTATGGGAGGATGTTTATGGTAACAGGATATACGGGAATAAGATAACTTGGAACACAGACGGTATTCATCTTAAACATTGCCATAACAATGAGATTATTGGAAATGATATAATCAAGAACACTTATGGCATATACTTGGAGAGTTATGTCCATAAAAATGTGATCTACCATAATAACTTTATTGATAATGCAGATCATTTTGCCTTCTATGATCCTCCTCAGTATGAATTTAACAGCTGGGATGATGGTTATCCTTCTGGTGGCAATTATTGGGACGATTATGCTGGAATTGATGTCGATAGTGATGGAATAGGTGATGAACCATATTTTATAAGAGAAGCTAGCGAAGTAATTCAAGATAGATACCCCCTAATCGTTCCTATTGAGACATTCTATGTTGGAACATGGCAAGGCATGAAATTCTTTGTTGATATTATCAGCAACTCGACAATATCTGATTTCTACTTTAACCTAGATGGAAAATTCATAAGTTTTAATGTAACATGTGAAAATAGAACTATAGGATTTTGCAGGATAACTATTCCTAAAGATCTCCTATGGGTAATTGATGGATGGAAAGTCCTTGTTAACGGACAACCAATAAATTACACAATAATCTCTCACCCAACCAACACATATCTATGTTTTAACTACCAACACTCGACAAAGAATATAAAAATACAAGGAACTCACGCCATACCAGAATTGCCTTCAACCATAACATTACTACCAATAATGATCTTCACACTCATCCTTATTATCGTAACTAAGAAAAGGTTTCTGAGATAATGGTTAGCAAGAAAATAATGACGACAGACCCCTAAAATTTTAGTATTCTACTGTAATTCTGGGTTGTTCCCTTTTCAAAAGTGGTGCCATTAGCATTCCAGCTAAGAATCCGCCTATATGCGCCCAATAGGCTACTCCGCCTCCAATATCATATACTGCGAAAAGCCATTGAAGTATAAACCAAAATCCCAGAAAGATTATGGCTGGAATGGCTGTGAAAAATATCCATCCAAAGAATACGAGGGTTATTACCCTTGCTTTTGGATAAAGAATCAGGTATGCGCCAAGAACTCCCGATATTGCTCCAGAAGCACCTAAAGTGGGAATTGCGAGGTCAAGGGGATTTGTTATACTTACTATATGAGTTAGGCTAGCAGCTATTCCGCATAGGAGATAAAATAGTAGGTAGCGCCCATGCCCAAAAGCATCTTCAACATTGTCTCCAAAAACATAGAGGAAAAGCATGTTTCCAAACAAGTGTAAAATATGCGCATGTAAAAACATGGAAGTAAACATTGTGTGCAAGTTTTTTCCTTCAAGTATGTCGATTGGAACCATGGCATACTCTTCTACTGTTTTATTATAGAAAGCCTCACCTTGAGAGTAAATCCAAAAGAAAATTATAATATTGACTAAGAGCAATATCCAAGTCACGAAAGGCGTTATCCTCGGCGGATTTTCATCCTTTACTGGTAAAAACAACTTTACGTACTCTCTGAAGCTCTTTTCCTTTTCATCTTGGAAAGTTTTTTAAGAAGCCTAAAGGAAAAACTTTCCTCACTGACTGGTTCTGCTGTAATAAAGTTCCTTTTTAATGCATTCTCGAATATTTCTGAACCCTTTTCAGTTCGAATTATCGTGAACGTCTGCTGATTAAGACCAAGTCCTCCCAAGGAGATGTCCGCAAACTCAGAGCTGAAATCCGCGCAGTAAAAACATCCTTTACGCGTATATTGCTTAGCCTCTTTCAAAGATACTTCCTTAACCTCACCAGACCTAAGCTCAATAAGAATTTTCCCCTTAATATTCATTTTTTTAACATCCCTCAAATTTACTCCAAGCGTTTGCGGCAAAAACCTTCCAATGAAACTTTCATACTCAAAACTCTCAGTACACATTAAACCAATCATGAATTTTATAGGATTTGAATATTTCCTCAATGGAAAAACTTGAATTTTCCTCAATGCTTGTATATGACAAGGCGTTCCCACAAAGGCTACACTCTGCTTTTTCCGTTCAACTACATCTTTCAATGCTAAAAGGTTCGGTGAATACGAATATTTGGTACCAGCACCACGCATAATCTCTTCCTGTGTTTCGGCAACCACTGGCTTAGGCAGTAAAGGCCTTTCAGAATCAGTATGCGCCAGAACAGCACCATCTATAAGTTTGCTTTCTAAGGCTGAAACTAAAAGGGCGGTTGCAACCCCTCCATCCTGACAAACATTAAGCACCTCTTTACTCGTAGATTTTGCAATATACATCTCAGTATAGATTCCAAAAATCTCTTCTGGCTTTCGCGTTCTTCCGAAAACAAACTTTTCCATTTCTGGTAGAGACCATTCATATCGTGGACAAACCTTCACGCATATTCCGCATTTTTGACATTCACTAACAAGCCTAGGCGTTTGAGCTTGAGTATACTCTAAACAGTTGAACGGACAAACTATGACGCATGCGCCACATCCAGCACACCGATTTTTCGAAACAACATCTTTGAGTAACGTTTCTTCAAACCCAAGTTTTTCAGCAGCCTTCATACTCCCACTTCTAGTAAATAGTCTATTAAACCTTAGGATTAGCCTAATAAAATGTTACAACACAAAAGATTTTTTAATCCTAACCATTATCTTCATGCGGTAATCCAAAATGAAGATACTGCATGAATTTGTTCCAACCCGTAAATTCCTAAAACTCGCAGAGGAAATCAAAGATTTAGTTGATGGATGGAACATTACAGACAGCGCCGCAGGTATACCAGCACCAAGCGGAACAGCAGTAAGCTGCGTACTTAAAACCAAATACCCAGACAAAATAGTGATACCAATTTTCATACTGCACTATAAAGGTCCAGTTGAAGTAGGGGGTTTAGCCTTAGCGGCAGACGCTGTAGGCGTAGATGGACTAGTACTCACCATGGGCGACGTTCCAAAATATGGAGAGCCAATAAAAATGTTAAAGTCATCTGAAGAAGCCCGAAATTTCTTGCGCACCAATGTTCGCTTAAAAAACCTCAAGTTGGGCTGTCTCCTTTCAGCACGCCGACCAGTTGAAGACAGCATCGCTAGAGTGAGAGACGACTGGGACTTCGTCTTCTTCATGAGACTCGAAGATAAGTCGTTCCCAATACTGGAACAAATAGCAAAAGAATGCAAACGATTAAACAAGCCCATATACTCTTACTTCCTAGTAAAAACCCCTAGAAATGAAGAAATCATAAAAATGATAGGATGGCCAGTTACCACAACTATGGATCAAGTAGAAGAATACGCAACAAAATTAGAAGGCATCGTAGACGGTATAATCCCAACCTGCGCTGGAGACCACGAAGGCGACAAAGAATTACTAAGGAAACTGCAAAAATTCAGAGAATAACCCGCTTAAACTTTTTACTATTTTGTAAACGTGGATGCATTATGTATAGCCAAGATTATTAAGTTCATATCCTTTGTAATGCGATATGGAGATTCCATGAAAATCGTTCAAATCATCGGAATTGAAAATCTACCCATCATAAAAAGAGGGGACAACCTAGCTGAACTTATATGTAAAGCTGCTGAGAAGCAAGGTACCCCTATCCAACAAGGAGACATAATCGTCGTATCACATGTTATAGTTTCCAGAGCAGAAGGAAATGTCGTAAACCTCAAAGAAGTGGTACCTTCCGAATTTGCAAAATCAGTCGCAGAAGAACTCGGAAAGGATCCAAGGCTCATCGAGGTAATTTTAAGGGAATCCAAGGGAATTGCACGAATGGGAAACGGAAAACTCATTACCAAAACAAAATATGGGTTTATATGCGCCAACTCCGGCGTGGATAAATCAAACGTACCAGAAGAAGA
>JAOZNA010000113.1 GCA_029934005.1 Candidatus Bathyarchaeota archaeon | reverse complement strand
AACATTAGTATAGTTGCTGGGTGTTCTTCTAGTATAGAACCATTATTTGCAATAGCCTACATACGCAACGTAATGGAAGGAACCCAACTCCTAGAAGTAAACCAGTATTTTGAACAGAAAACAAAGGAAATAGGCATCTACAGCAAACAACTAATGGAGAAAGTAGCCAAGTACGGCTCAATACAAAAAATGAAGGAAATACCTGAAGACCTAAAAAGAGTATTTGTTACTGCACTAGATATTGCACCTGAATGGCATGTTAAAATGCAAGCAGCATTCCAAAAATACACCGATAACGCTGTTTCAAAAACAGTTAATCTACCACATGATGCGACAATAAAGGATGTAGAAAACGTTTTCTGGCTTGCTTACAAGCTGAAATGTAAAGGAATAACGGTTTACCGTTATGGAAGCAAAAAAGAACAAGTCTTATACATAGGTGCATTTGAGAAGGGAGCGCCAAAAATAATTAAGGCAGAATCAGAATACGCAGGCGGATGTCCAACACCATACTGCCCATGGACATAAGAAATAATCTAGAACTTAATGCTTGAAAGTTTTATATAGGTGTCTGCTTTACTCTAAAATTGAGTGGTAATGGCGGACATCTGTCCAGTTTGCGGCCTTCCAAAAGACATCTGCGTCTGCGGCGAAATAAGCAAAGAACA
Organism: Candidatus Bathyarchaeota archaeon; assembly: GCA_029934005.1. Lineage (GTDB taxonomy): Archaea > Thermoproteota > Bathyarchaeia > Bathyarchaeales > WUQV01 > JAOZNA01. The sequence goes on along the minus strand of JAOZNA010000113.1, from coordinate 2,051 downwards.
ACAAAAAATTCGTGTAAGAATGGAAACAAGAAAATGGGGCAAGCCAATGACGGTTATAGACGGTTTAGAAAGCAAAGACATAAGTCTAAGCCGTTTAGCCCAAAAACTTAAGGCTCACTGCGCATGTGGAGGAACAGCCAAAAACAACCAAATTTTACTCCAAGGAGACCAAAGGGAAAAAGTCAAAGAATTCCTAATCCAACTAGGCTATCCAGAAGAAAATATAGAAGTCCAATAAGCCGGAATAAACTTGGGGCTACTCCAAACCATAAAAGAAGTTGTAAAAAGCCTAAAACACAAAAAAATTAGTGAAAAACTTCAAAAATACTGCCCGAGATGCGGAAGCAAAAACCTAAAAGAGGAAACAAGATGGCTAATTCTCCCGCTTCCATATTATAAATGTGAAGACTGTGGATATGAAGGACCAATTTTCATGGAAAAGGAGGAAAAAAGCTAGTCTGGAATTTCAAGGCCGAGCTGACGCTTCAAAGTTTTATAACGATTCCTAACAGTAACTTCTGTAACACCAGCTGCCTCAGCTATATCCTTTTGAGTCTTCTTCTCATTATTCTTCAAACAAGCAATGTAAAGCGCTGCAGCTGCAAGCCCCATCGGGTCTTTCCCGGCGGCAGCACCAACCTTCTTTGCTTCACGAAGAATTTTTATGGCTAAACCTTGAGTTCTTCCAGAAATTCCAGTTCTCTCAGCAATTTTAGATACGTAAACAAGCGGGTCTGCAATGGGCATTTGAACATCCAATTCCTTGAGTAAAAGCCTGTAACATCTAGCAACATCCTTCTTGTCAACTAAGCTGGCTTCAGCAATTTCACGAAGAGTGCGAGGAGTTTGGGTGACTCTGCAAGCAGCATACAACGCAGCGGCAGCAATAGCTGCGATCGAACGCCCTCTAACTAGTCCTCGGTCTAAGGCTTTACGGTAGATTACAGCGGCTCTTTCCTTAACTGCGCTTGGAACGTGAACCTTATCTGAAAGCCTGTCAAGTTCAGCCATTGCTTGAGCTAGGTTCCTATCAATTGAAGAGTGAACTCTGGAGCGTATTTGCCACTTGCGAAGTCTCCACATTTGAAGTCTTGTGCGGAGTGGAAGTTTTCTTCCGAAAGCATCTCGGTCAACCTGACTTATGGCTGTTGACAAGCCTTTATCATGCACAGAAAACGAGGTTGGAACTCCAACTCTGCTTCTGGATTCCTTTTCTTCCTGGGTAAAAGCACGCCATTCCGGTCCTTTATCCATTTCTTGTTCTCGAATAACAAGTCCGCAATCTCCACAAATAGTTTCTCCCGTATCATAATCGTGGATTAGGTTGGTGCCGCCGCATTCGGGGCACTTTTCAGCAAACATTTTTTGTCGAGGTTTTCCCTTCCTCTCGGCCATTTTATTTCCCTTACTTTATATTTTTGGCTAGCGAGATATTCACGTCTGTCTTTTCTTCATCAGAAAGGGTTTTCCTCCGGTACTAAAAGGCGTTCATCTGGCCCCTCGCTACGCCAAGTAGAAACCAATGGTACAGTAGTAATATATAAATTTTGCGATTCCAGCCCAAAAATCAACCTTAAAAATTTGCAATAAGTAACTAATATAAGTCGTTAGAAACTAGAGAGAAAAACATGGTTCATTTACCCGAAAAAATTAGAAGCGCCATACAAAAAGTGGTTAACCAACTTAAAAAAGATGAAAGAATTTGTGGGGTCGGTCTTTTCGGCAGCTGGAGCAGAGAAGACTACGCAAATGGAAGTGATGTGGACCTACTGGTAATAGATGAAAGCAACCCGCCAACGGAATATGTGAAAAGGATTGAAATGACTGGAGTTCTAATAGACCTAAATTTTGTTCCGAAAAAATGGATAATTGAAGCCATGCCTCCGGAAATAGACCAGAAAATCCATGAAGCCTACATTCTATACGATAGGGACTGGTCCTTTACAAGCTGTAAAGAATGGTTAGATAAGTTCTACTATTCTGAGGAAAGGCTGAATTTGCGAACCGAATCATACATGGTTGATTCTGACATATACTTTAGCAGAGCAACC
>JAOZNA010000058.1 GCA_029934005.1 Candidatus Bathyarchaeota archaeon | reverse complement strand
TCTTGAACCATTTTGAGAACTCTGTCCAACTGGTTAGTTGATAAACCTACTATAAAGAATGAAACTCCTAATAAGAGAATTAAAGAAGCTATTAATCTTTGTTCTGAAAGCTCCATTTTAAACACGCTATTTAATGTGTTTTTCTATCTTACTCCTAATATAATCTTTTGGAACAGCGCCAATTATTCTTTCAACTTCCTTTCCATTCTTTAACAGGATAAGTGTTGGAATGCTGTAAACTGCGAACCTTTCGGCGGTTTTCGGGTTTTCGTCCACGTTAAGTTTGCCGAAAGCAACTTTTCCAGCCATTTCGTATGCTAGCTCCTCAATTATAGGTGCAACCACTAGGCATGGACCGCACCATGGCGCCCAAAAATCAACTAGAATCAAATTATGTTTTTGAACAATTTCATCAAAGTTTGAATCGTTAAGTTGGATTGGCTCACCCATTTTTCTCACTTTCTCTTTTAGCATCTTCAACATTTTCTTCCTTTTAATAAGTTCTAATTCCTTATCGGCTTCCTCTATAAGACGTTTACGCTCCGTCATCATACACCTATTCATAACAACACTTAAACCAGCCTTTTCTGCTTTTCTCGCAGCTTCTTCGTTGATTATTCCAAGTTGCATCCAAACAACCTTCAAGTTTCCATATTTTTCTTTAAGCTTAATCGCCTGATCAACAATTGGCGGGACATCCTTCGAAGGTCTAAAAATGCAGACAACTTCCACTTTTTTCTGCAATTCCTCAGGCATTTCCAGCAAGCTCTTATAGCATTTTTCACCTAAGATTTCGTCGGCAAAAGGGTTAATCGGGATAATCTTGTATCCGGAATTTTTGAAGTATTCTGCTACAATATGGCTGTCTTTCATGGGTTCTCGGGATAATCCAACAACAGCTATTACATGGTAATTCTCAAGAATGCTACGTAGCTTCTCATCTGTATTCATCGAATATCCCTATCAAAAGAATTCCGTCCAAAATTTAAATGTTGAGGAAAACTTCTCTTATAGCTGAGCAAGCACCACATCTTACGTATCCCGCTTTATTCTTAGACGGGTCTAATTCATAAGCATGTAAAAATAAACAGTTGTAACCGAATGGTTTTTATGAATCACAACCATTATGCTAAAGAATGAGCATATATGTTACCCTTACTCGCTTTAATTTTAATCAGCACGTTCTTAGTAAGTGCAATTTCCCTAGTCGGAATAGTGTTTTTAACGTTGAATGAAAAATGGTTCCGCAGAGTACTAATCATACTTGTTAGCTTTGCTTCGGGAACCCTACTGGGCGGAGCTTTTTTCCATCTGATTCCAGAAGCCATCAATGAGTCAAATGAATCGAGTCAGCAACTTTTTATAGCACTTTCAGTAGGGTTGCTCATATTCTTTTTACTTGAGAAATCTCTCTGGAGACACTGTCATGAACGAGAAAAATGTCCAGTCCACCCCTTTTCATATTTAAATTTAATAGGTGATGGAGTTCACAACTTTATTGACGGAATAATTATTGCCATGGGTTTTATGGCTAGTCCTTTACAAGGATTCGTAATCACGCTTGCTGTTACAGCTCATGAAATCCCGCAGGAAATAGGTGATTTTAGCATATTAATCTACGGAGGCTTTTCAAGGGCTAAGGCAATTGGTTACAACTTCTTAACAGCCTTAACAGCCATGCTTGGAGCCTTATTTGCTTATTTTGGGGCGTCTATTATTCCGCCTATACCATATATGTTAATGTTTGCAGCCGGAGGTTTCATTTATATTGCAACAACGGACTTAATGCCTGAACTTCATAAGGAGAGAAGCATTAAAAGGTCGATAATACAGTTTATTGTGCTTACGATTGGTCTGTTTCTAATGTGGTTCCTTACATGGCTCCATTAAATGTTAGTGTGCCAATTTTTCTCCAAACTTTTTAATGGCAGCCAAAGCCTTTGACTTCTCAGCGAATAGTAATGGCGATTCACCATTCATATCTGCTTTTAGAATTATATCGTCAAATGGAACAAAACCCAATAATTCAATTTTATTTTTCATGCTAAAATTATCAATAAGTTCAAGTTCAGTTTTTCCTCTAATTTTATTTCCAACCAGAAAAACATTTTTTATTCCAGCTTCAACCGATAAATCATGAATTTTCTTGGCTACTTCTAAAGCTTTCATGCTAGGTTCAGCCACAATTAACATGACATCTACATGTTTGGCTGTTCCACGTCCCATATGCTCGATTCCAGCTTCCATATCTAAAATGACGGCTTCATCACGTTCCACTATTAAATGGCGGATTAAGGTGCGGATAAGAGCGTTTGCGGGGCATGTGCATCCAGCTCCAACAGAACGAATAGTTCCCATAACAAGAAGGTTAATTCCAAACGGCGACAAAACACAATATTTTTCAACAATGTCATCTACTCTAAAAGAAAGTTTGTAGACTCCGGGCATTCCAGTACTTGTTTTTTCTTCAATAAGCCTTTTATTTTCCGATATAGGCGTTATTTTTTCGGCTTCTTCTTTCGGTATTCCTAGGGTAATTGCAAGGTTTGGAGAAGGATCAGCATCAATTGCCAATGTTTTGAATCCTTTTTCTGCGAAAAAATAGGCTAATGCTCCGGCTATTAGGGTTTTTCCAACTCCTCCCTTTCCTGAAACTGCTATTTTCACATTTGCTCCCTATTTTCAGCCTATTTCTGTGCTATGGTGAGTTTTTCTGAACTAACATCAACTTCTGCTATGATGCAGTTGTCAAAGGTTTTCGATGTTCCTAAAACATCCCTGACAATAACCTTGTTTCCATCCGCCTTTGCATAAATAACGTCTTTGTAAACTGTTTCTCCATTCAAAACTACTTTAAACTCGCACAATTATTTTCACCTCAGAGAGAACTAGAACACTCTATTATTAAACTTTTCTTGTTTCGCCAGTTTTTCAGCAAGTTTTCTTAATTTTGTGTAGGCTTCTCTAGGATTGTTAATTGATTTCGAAAATCGTTCAAAGGGACAACTCTCTCTTCTGTCTTTATCAAGTATTCTTGGAACTAAATCCTCGAATTCGTAGTATATTTTATTCTCTTCCAAAATCTTTTTTCCATCAAAGCTCAACACCGAAGCGAAAGCTTCCTTCACCTTTGAATAGGCACAGAGCAATGCAGCAGCCCTTCCAATTATTTTGTCCGCGACGCTAGAACCAGCAAGCATTTCATTAAATTTTTCTATTGCTTCAAGAAATCCTTGAATACCAGATTTTTCAGTTTCAAAAATCACCTTTCCATCTTTAACTATAACTAGAGTTAGTCCTCTTTCTTTAAGCAATCGTTTAGCTTTTTGTAAGTCAAGCATTCTTGTTATTCTTAATAGAAAGAGAAGATGATTTAAAATATTTATTGAGTTTCAAACGTGAATAGTTTTTCCTCTGGAGTTTCTGCTATTTCCCATGCAAGTTTTCTAAGTTCTAAATCTGAAATTTTCAGTGGACGCATTTCTCTATTCAAATATTCCACTATTTCTTTTCTAAGCTGAATGGTTGCCTGCTTTCCGTTGTTTTTTAAGACAAATTTAACAATAATTTCCGACGAATCTGTTTCTTCTAGGCTAAGTTTTCTGTTTCCGAATGTACAGCTTGTTGTTGCTTGAATTCCATCAAGTATACATGTGTATGGAGTTTTGGCCCTTAATTTAGCCTTAACCACCAAGTTATCTCCATTTTTTACTTTCAAATTCTTCATGGCAAAAAGGCTCATTTTCACTCCAATTACTAAAAAGGGTCCAAGATGTCCATGAAGTTTCTCAGCGTTCTCTATTAAAGCTGCAATTTCGCTTTTTTCCATCCGAATTTCACCTTCGCTTTACGTAGAGAAGCACAGCTTCAACCACTGCCAACACAATAGCAATAACAGCGACTATTTGGAAAATCATTAACTGAGTTTTCATATTAGAAGCTTCAGACCTTAATTCACTGGTACTTTTCCATTTTTCCAACGCATCGAACAACTGATTTGCATTGTATTCCATCATTTCAGCGAGTGTTGCAGTGTTTGGAACTGCTTCAGGAAAGTTTGTTAATACAACATGCACAGCATCACATTCTTCTGATAAGGCTTCTCCAACCTCTGTTCCGCTTTGAAGATTATCAATTATTAAGGCTACATCCTTTTCCTTGGCTGTTTGAACAAGGTTCTCGATGTCTGAAGCCGAAAGCTGACCCGGAGGATAGGTTGCTGTGACATTGAATCCGACCCAACTTACAAACTGTTTTTGCCATAGCATGCAAATTACATTGACCGATTGAACGTCTAAAGATTGAGCCATGCTTTGTATATTATCCGCAGCAGTATCGATTTCGCTAAGCATAGAATTCACTTTTTCGGTGAAATCTATACCTAAAATTTGACTCAGATTTCCCCCTATCCATTTTATGTATTTTTTGGCGCCTTCTGGAGTGTTCCATGGACCCGAAATCATTATTCTTGTTATATTGGTGTTTCCTGAGGCTTCTATTGTATTGTTTAGCCAGTATTCGCCTTGTATTCCATGATAAAACAACACTTTTGCTTTGCTTATAGCGTAGAGGTCGCTTGGTTTCATGTCGTAGTCAGCTGGACATAATCCAGGGTTTACTAGTATAACGACGTCTGCTTGGTTGCCGACATATTGCTTAACTATTGAGCCTAAAACGTTTGTTGTGCAAACTATTATTGGTTTTTCTTCCTCATTTGCGTTTGCTTTTCCAACTAGGATAGGTGTTAAGATAGCTGGCAGTATCAAAATTGCCAAGAAAATTTGTGCCTTCAATTTTCTCTTCATAGTTCCCTACCTCCTTTTCTTCTTTTTGGTGAAACAATAACTGAAAATGCAAATACAAGTGTGGAAACTAGAGCTATACACGAACCGATGGGTAGATCAAAAATTAATGAGAAAAATAATCCGCTTAGGCATGAGGCTATTCCAATGACTGGTGCAAGAACCATTGTTTTTCGGATGCTATATGAAAATTGTAGGGCTGTTGAGGCTGGATTAAAAAGTAAGGCGAAAATTAGTAAGCCGCCCACAAGTTTGAGCGACAATGTAATGACAACTCCTGTTAGGAAAACTATGAAATAAACAAGTGGTTTTGTGTTTATGCCATCTGCTTCAGCCATTTTTCTGTTAAACATTATTGCGAATAGTTCTTTCCAGAAAAGGAAGATTAGGGCGATGGTTACTGAGCATAAACTTACCAAATAGACTATGTCGCTGTTGGTCATTGCCAAAACGCTTCCCCAAAGTATGCTTCCGACATCGGCTTTCAGTCCGATTTCGGGCGATAAAGCAATAAAAATGAAGGCTAAAGCCATGTTTAATGGAAACAAGATTCCAGTGATAATGTCTATGTGCAGTTTAGCTTTCTCTGCGAATGGACCGATAAGAAATGCTGTGAAAGATGCAAAGAGGAAGGCGGTTAATAACGGATTTATTGCCAATGCTACTCCTAGGGCTGCTCCTGCAAATGCTCCATGCGACATACAATAGCCTATTGCTGAAATCTTCATCTTAACCACGAAGACGCCGATTATGCTCATTAATAAACCAGCTAAAATACTGCCAATGAGGGTTCTCTGTAATATAAGCGATTCAAACCATATCATTCAACTGCCTCCGTGTGCGGAAGCCACCAAAACTCCTTTAGGGACGAGATTAGTTTCTTTCCAGTTTTTTCAGCGATTATTTTTCCTTCATTCATTATAACTATTCGATTCACGTTTTGAATAATCTGATTTGCATCATGCGTAACAACCAGCGTAGTTAGTTCTCTTTCTTCATGTAATTGATAAATTAGTTTAGGAATTTTCTCCTTTGATTCCACGTCAAGGTTGCTGAACGGTTCGTCTAAAAGCAGTATTTTCGGCTCTTTTGCTAAGGCTCTGGCAATCATAACCTTTTGTTGTTGTCCACCGGAGAGTTTTCCAACGGGACGGTTTGCAAGTTCCTTTATGCCTAAAAGTTCCATAACTTCCAATGCTTTAGCTTTATGCTTATCTTCAACTCTCTTTAAAATTCCAATTTTACCGTACATTCCCATGAGAACTACGTCAAGAGCCGTATAGGGTTCGTTTTGGTCGACCATAAAATCTTGCGGAACGTAACCAATTTCACTTCTTATTTTAGCTCCGTCCTTTCTTACATCTTGTCCAAAAACTTGAACTTTTCCTTGAATCGGGGTTAAAAGTCCGTTGATTGTTTCTAAAAGGGTTGTTTTTCCAGCTGCGTTTGGTCCAACGATGTATACAAATTCGTTTTTCTTTATTGATAGGTTTATGTTTTTTATGGCTGGTCTTTTCTCTCCTTCGTAGGTGGTGGAAACATTTTCGAGTTTTATTATTTCATGCAATTTCATGTTCCTTAGTATTACTTATCTATCAAAAAGTGTTATCACTACATAAACTTTACGATAAACCCAGCGAATAAGTTTAGCAATAATATTAAGAATAAAAAAGATGGTAAATATGAGCGGGGGTTAGTTAATGTCTAAAATTGTACGTGTAGGAGTAACATTTCCACCTGAACTGCTCAAAATGTTTGATGAAGTTATCCGCGAGATGGGTTATCAAAGTAGGTCTAAGGCTATCCAAGATGCAGTTCAAGCATTTGTTCTAGAGCATAAATGGCTTAAGGAAGAAAAAGGTCAGAAAGCCGGAGTTTTAATGTTGCTCTACGACCATGAAGTTAGAGGATTAGAAAGCGCCCTAACCCACATTCAGCACCATTTCAGCCATGTAGTATGCTCCACCCTACATTTACACTTAACTGAACGTGACTGTTTAGAGGCTATAGCCGTAAGGGGAGAAGCAAAAGAAATAAGGAAACTTGCAGAAAAACTCGCATCAAAAAGAGGCGTAAAGCTTCTTAAAACAATGCTGGTAGCACTTTAATTCGTTTAACAAGCTTTACCTGTTCCTGCAGATTGGTTTTATGGTGGTTTAATAAATGCTGTTTAGGCTTTCGCTTGTTTCTGTTCCATGGAGCGGGTTTCTGGAGTTAAGGCATTGAAGCAAGCTTTACATGAAATTGCCCAATAACTTCTTAATTTTCTCTCTGTCAGAATTTTCAAGGGGCAATGTTGGTTTTCTTGGATGACCAGCTGGCAAACCTTTCAAGTTTAAAGCCTCTTTGATTGCGGAAAGCTGACAATACCTTCTAACGAGAATTTCATTTAAATAGGAAATTTTCCTTTGCAATTTTGCCGCCTCGTCAAATTTTCCATCCTTGAAGGTTTTGTAAAGGCTGCTGCAAAGCTTTGGCTCAACGTTTGCAACTGCTATTATGGCGCCTTTCCCTCCTAGCATTAGGGTTGGCAGAACTACGTCGGCTGTTCCGGCCAAAACGGCTATTTTGTCGCCTACAAGTCTGATTAACTCTGATATTTGACTTAGGCTTCCGCTGCTATCCTTTATTCCAATAATGTTTGAGTATTCAATTACAAGTTTATGGACAAGTTCTGGTTGCATTGAGAAGCCAGTGAATTTTGGAACGTTGTAGAGAATTATTGGAATGTTCACGGCTTCTATTACGTTGCTGTAATGTGCATAAAGTTCCTTCATTGAATATTTGAAATAGAATGGAGTGACAATCATCGCTGCATCCACGCCAATATCCTCGGCATCCCTAGTTAGTTGAATAGTTTCCTTTGTACTTATTGCGCCTGTCCCGGCGATAACTGGAACTCTTCCATTCGCAGCATCTACAACGGTTTTAATAACCTTTCTCCTTTCTTCTCTGAGGAGATGAGGTGCTTCACCATTGCTTCCGCATGGAACAAGCCCAGCCAGTTTTCCTTCAATCCAAAATTCAACAAGTTCTCGTAACGCATCTAAGTCAACTTCTCCGTTTTTGTCGAATGGTGTAATGTTGGGAACAAATATTCCTTCTAGACTAATTTTTGACATTCCATTCGCCTCAGCTCAATATAGGGTGAAACTTAGCCTCGATAAGTAAAACAGACGTAAACAATATATGCATTGTTGAATTCTATGAATGGAAAAGTTAAGCAAGAACCTTTTTATGAACGAAATTGCAAAGAACGGTTCTCTTCCTAATTTTTGACTAGCCGACTTTAATGGGCAGGGGCATGAAGACGTTAATCATGAGAGTTAAGGCTGTTGAAGGCTATTGTAACGCACATAGGGTTGGGAACTGTTTTAGACTTGAGGGTGGAAAGCTTAGTTTTCCAGAGAAAATAAACATGCATGCATTTATGCGCTTTCCAGCCTACTGCCACTGCTTCCAGCCAAACAAAGGAAAATAGATGAACCCGATGATTGGCTGCCTAAAGTATTCGAGGTTATGTGCCCGGATCCTAAAGGTAGGGTAATATGGGAAATAAGAGAAGAATAGACAAAATTTAACTCTAATTCTCCCTTTATTAGACAAGACCTAGAGGGGTTAAGACATGAGAACTGAGACACGGCCTAAAATACCTAAGTTTAAGGTTAGACAAGTTAAGAAATCACCCTACACAATTGATAAGTCTAAACTCAGACGGTTTGACAGAAAAAACATAATTTTCGAGAGAGTTGAGTGGGATTCTTCATGGGAAGGCTATAAGCGAATGTATAACGAGACCATGCTAGACCTGCTTTCTGAAGAAAAGCCCGGATATTCAAGAATTGATTTCGCCTTAGCCTACGCTTCATGGATAGTTCATGACACATTTGCTGGCGGTTTCTCTTGGAAAAAAATTCCACTTTATAGGCAGCCAGCTGCAATGGCGGAAATTGACTGGACAAGCAAAAAATATGAAATTGAAAACCCAAAAAGGATGAGCGCTTATATTAAGCGAGCTGCGAAACTTTTTGGGGCATCACTTGTTGGAATATGTAAGCTTAACAGAGATTGGCTTTACGCCGATGCTGAGATTCCAGAGAAATTCGATTATGCAATTGTTATGGCTATTGAAATGGATGCTGACGGAATAGCTACTTCTCCAACTGCCATTGCTGCGGCAGCTACTGGAATTGGTTATTCGAAGATGGCTTTTCTTCTTGCTTGTATGGGCGAGTTTATAAGGAATCTTGGATACGACGCCATCCAATGTGGAAACGACACCGCCTTAAGTATTCCGCTTGCAATTGATGCTGGACTTGGGGAACTAGGACGAAATGGATTACTTATAACACCACAATATGGACCTAGAGTTAGATTATGCAAGATATTCACTGACCTTCCCTTAACACCAGACAAACCAATAGAGTTTGGAGTTAAAAATTTCTGCAAAAAATGTAAATTATGTGCCGAAAATTGTGAAGTGGGAGCCATATCTATGGATGATGAGCCGAGTTTCGAGGTTGCGTGTAAATCTAATAATCCAGGGGTTTTGAAGTGGTATGTTGATGTTGAAAAATGCTACTTGTACTGGTGTGAAAACGGTATAGACTGTTCTACATGCATTAAGGTTTGTCCATATAATGTTTCCTCAGCGGGAAAAGTTGAGGTTTCACCTAGAGATTTTTGGAAAGAAGATTTATAACTGGTTTATTTCAGTTCTATTCTATGTTAAGTTCGAAAACTAGTGTCGCAAGGAGAAACATTGTTGCGCTTGCTGTTTTCGCTTTCTTTCGTGGAACAGGTGTAAGCATATTCATGGTCCTTTTTCCGCTTTACATGGTTGATTTAGGCTACCAAGTGGCGGATATAGGAACAATTGCAACTTTATCTTCAATACCATGCATTGTTTTACTTCCATTGGTAGGCATATTGATTGATAGGGTTGGAAGGAAACCTATAGCGACACTTACTGGTTTAACCCTTATTCTTGCACTGTTCATTCCTGCTTTCACAAATCTTTATGCTTTTCTCGTTTTAGCTTATGCCTTCTACTTTTTCTCCTTTATAGCTGGTCAACCTTCAAGAAGCGCGTTGCTGGCTGATTCCATTGAAGAAGAGCTTGGAGCTGCATTTGCGAAGACTTTTATTCCTTTTCATGTTGCAAGGGCTATTGTTCCGTTTTTTGCTGGTTATCTAGCAGAAATTTATGGTTATAGTCCAATTTTTCTATATTCCACTTTTTTCACAGCTACTGGAACAATTTTCTTTGCGTTTTATTCAGTGGAACCAGCCAAAAGGAAGAGGGAAAACGCCAGTTTAATTGATGAATTGAAAAGTTCTCTTATCATCGAGAAGAACTTGCTTAAGATTTACTTGTTTGCTATAATTGATAGGTTTGCTTGGCAGTTGTGGTTTCCGCTTTTGAATGCTCATTATAAGAAAAGCTTAGAGATGACCGACTCGGAAGTTGGATTGTTAAGCAGCGTGATGAGCGGAACCCTGTTCACAACAGCTTTTGCATCTGGAAAGGTTATTGACCGCATAGGCCCCATCAAAGGTCTTTGCTTATCAGAAGGCCTCGGAATCTTAACGGCACTATCCTTAACTATGATTCCAAGCAAAATTTTCGCAGTTATTCCACAAATTCTTGTAGGCATATCCTTTTCGTTGTGGATTCCAGCCTACAACGTCATGATAGCCAACTACTCAAGCCAAGAAAAGAGGGGAAAAGCCTACAGCAAAATGAACGTTTTTAGAACAGCCCTCGCTATTCCGGCTCCACAAGTCGG
>JAOZNA010000112.1:2462-2766 GCA_029934005.1 Candidatus Bathyarchaeota archaeon | reverse complement strand
TACATCTGTCCGAAATGCAAACGTGAAGTTCCCAAGAATAGCCATAAATGTCCTTTTTGTGGAGAAAGATATGGAAAGCCACTCAAAGCTCCACCCTCATGCCTTAAAAGCAAAGAGGCATTAGAAAGATATGTTCACGAGAAGGTTTTTCCAAGGATTTCAGCGAAGCAAAGAAAATATTTAGCCCAATTCTTTACAGAATTATTCAGCGATGGTTTTGAGAGTGGAGATTTTTCAAATTGGACTGCAACTTATACCACAAGTGGAGAAACGGCAGAAGTAATTACAACTGACCCGCACCACG
>JAOZNA010000112.1:0-2452 GCA_029934005.1 Candidatus Bathyarchaeota archaeon | reverse complement strand
CCAATTCTTTACGGAATTATTCAGCGATAGTTTTGAGAGCGGAGACTTTTCAGCTTGGAGTGGAACTTACACGAGTTATGGTTCAGTTTCAGTAGTAAGCGATGTCGCCCATCATGGGACATACAGTCTTAAAAGCAGTATTACATCGACTAGTGGAAGAGCATTAGTTTATAAAACTATAACTGGTCAAGATGATCTTTATGTTAGAGTCTATGTTAGGTTTGGGAGTTTACCAGACGCAAGCGGAGAGGATATTTGGTTTATAACGATAGCAACAGGTACTCCCGTATCTGGTGAAGTTGCGAAAATGAGTATTTATCATGATGGAAGTGGAATAAAGCTTAGAGTTCACGATTTTGCAAGTGGAACAAGCTATTATTCTTCAGATTACATCTCTATTAATACAGATACTTGGTATTGCTTTGAGTTGCATTTGAAACGTGGCGACTCAGACGGAATAATAGAGGCTTGGATGGATGGAACATTAAAAATTCAGCAAACAAACATAGACACGAACACAGGTTCAGCTTACACCAACGTTTGGGTTGGACAAAATTATTGTGATGTAGTATGTGATATATGGGTTGACTGCGTTGTTTTTGCCGACACCTATATAGGACCAGAAGGGGCAGTAACGGAAATTCAAGTTTCGGATTCCGCTATCGGACAAGAAGTTTTCAGCCGACCCTACCGTGAAATTCCATTTACAGAAACAGCTTTAGGTCAAGAACTCCTAGCTAAAACACGCAATCTAAACCTTTCAGACATAGCTACAAGCTTGGAAACTATACAAAAAGCTAGGCAAATAGGCATAGTTACAGATATAGCTCAAGGATTGGAGCGAATTCTAAAACAAAGACTAATCACATTAGCCGACCAAGCATCCGGCTTAGAACTTACTTCTAGACCAACACGAATCATACTCATAACTGACGAAGCCCTAAGCAACGAAATAATAGGAAAATTAAGGGAACTCACATCTATAACCGACTCAGCAATAGGCATAGAATACGTTAGCATTGGAACGGAAGGCACCACGAAAACCAAGATTTTCCTCTTACTCGGAGACCTAGCAATACAGCTCACCGGAAACTAAATTGCCAAAACAGAGGAAGGTGAAAACATGAAAAAACTAACAAGACGTGAACAACAAGACCTAGTAGACAAAATAATACTAGAAATCCTAGCAAAAAAAGAAACAATAAGATGGACAACGCTAGAAAAGAAGGTTTTGGGAGCAAGCGAGGCATGTAGCTCTCATAGATTTCGTTTAAGAATAAAGTATTTGCTTAAAAAACGATTGGTTGAGAGGGTAGATAAAGGGGTTTATAAGATAACAAGTGCCGGAAGAAAGTATTTAGAAGTTCTTAAAACGATCTATGGCCGTTAAAGCGTTTTTAACTTGGCTTAAGCATTTTTATGGATGTTATTTGTTGAGGGAAAATTTTCTGAAGTTTCTCATCTTCTATATCTAGAAGGTTGAGATAAACATTTTCATGATGTTTTTCAAGGAGTCTCCAAGCTTCTTTAGGATTTCCCCTAGCATTAGATACTGCTCTGGTTAGTTCCTCATCGTTATTGCTTAATTCTTTAAACAATAGAAGTAGATGGTCTTCAATGGTATGTTTTGTGTAGGAAGGGATGTCAAGCCCATTTATTGTAACTATTAATTCAAATTGGCGATTAAGATGACTACAGTTGTAGATGTAAAGCCTATTCTGTTCTTCTTCTAAGTTAAAATTTATACCGTAATTTCTTTTCATAGTATTCTCTAATTGCGTTTTCAAATCGTCTAATTCCTGATCTTCTTGGTCTATGGAAAATACGATTTTCTCTACTTTTAGTTGTCTTATTATTGTTGGAATGTGAGATATTGTTCCTAAACGAGTTTTTTCTGTTTTTGTGATTCCTAGGACTTGGGTTCCATCGAGTTTATGTGTAAGTATAAGATAAGCTATTGCGTCCTGGACACCATTGCCTACTAAAATCAATTTATCATATTTTTCATCGGGGCGGGCTAGAGGTATCTTTAGCTTGGTTTTCCACTTAGTTATTGCTCTAGCCAATTGCCAACTTGGCGGAGATAAAACTCTAAGTTTCATATGAGAATTCCTCTTTGTCTTACATCTATTCCAGCTCTTTCCAAGTCTTCTAATTCTTCTAAAGTTAAATCTTTGGATTTCAAAATTCCTTCACGTAATTCTAACAATTTGATTCTCGGATTGTAGTCTTCCAGCACTCCCGCAAGTATTTTGGCTGCTTCTAAACTGTGGGTTGTAACAAAAAGGTCGGTTGTTTCAATAGTGCCTGCGAGCCAAGATGCAAGATAAGTCAACAAAGATGGGTTCATATGAGATTCAATATCATCAATTAATAGCATTTTAGGCTTAATATGTTCATAAAGGAGAGCTAAAGCCACAAAAACTTGTGTTCCGCTGCCAACATCACCAAA
>JAOZNA010000057.1 GCA_029934005.1 Candidatus Bathyarchaeota archaeon | reverse complement strand
CTTCTACTTTTCCTACTAGGTCTGCTCCTATATCGGCAGCCTTAGTGTAAATTCCGCCGCCGAGTTGTGCGAAGAGGGCTGCGAGACTTGCGCCGAAACCAAAGCCTATGATTAGTTCCGGACTTCCAAAAAGAAGGTAGAGGCATCCTATTCCCAGTAGGCTTAGACTTACGACCAATAAGCCCATTACTGCTCCGCCCTTGAACGCAAGGGATAAAGCCTTCCCAGCGGATTTTCTGGCAGCATTGGATGTTTTAACATTGGCTCTTACAGCCACATTCATTCCTATGTAGGCTGCTAAAAGAGATAGAGTTGCTCCGCAAATGAAGGATATGGTTGCGGGAGCTCCTACAAAAATGAAGATTGGTATGGATAAAGCAATAATGAAGTAGATTATGGTTGAATATTGTCTTTTCAGAAAAGCATTGGCTCCTTCTTGTATGTATTTGGCTATTTCCCTCATACGAGGGGTTCCAGAATCCTCCCTTAAAATTTTCCATATTAAATAGAAGGCTACAAGCAATCCGGCTATTCCGGCGAAGGGGGCTGCGAGGGCATAGAGCAGCTCATCCATCAATAACCCAGCTGTCGCTTATCCAATGTTTTAATCGAATAAACCCTCTTTCCTATAAGGTTTACTAATAAAAACCAGCCATTATATGACTAAAGTAGCAATGGGATAACTATTAGAGGTGCAATCAATAGAGCAATAGTTCCCAGTATGTCCATTAAAATGTTGAGTGAAGGACCAGCGGTATCCTTAAACGGATCGCCTGCAGTGTCACCTATAACCGCTGCCTTGTGAACTTCGGTTCCTTTTCCGCCGAAGTGTCCAGCTTCAATGTATTTTTTGGCGTTATCCCAAGCTGTTCCGCTGTGGGCAAGGAAGAGCGCAAGTGGAAAACTTGCTGCAACGTTTCCAAGCAATAGGCCTCCAAGAGCCTCTTTTCCAAGCAAAACTCCAATAACTATTGGAACAGCAACAGATAAGGCGCCGGGTAGAATTAAACCTTTCAAGGCTGCTTTTGTGCTTATATCAACACATTTCTCATAATCCGGCTTTGCCTTTCCATCCTTTAAGCCCGGAATCTCCTTAAACTGTCTCCTAACTTCCTCAACCATTCGGAATGCTCCTTTACCGACTGCTCGAATAAGCATGGAACAGAACAAGAAGGCAAGCATAGCACCTATAAAAGCTCCGCTAATAACTTTGGGGTCGCTAACCTCCAAGGCTTTAATCCCTGTTTCTTCAATATAGGCAGCGAAAAGGGCTATGGCTGCAAGAGCTGCAGCTCCGATGGCAAATCCTTTGCATATAGCCTTCGTAGTGTTTCCAAGAGAATCCAGCTCTTCGAGTCTTTCCCTAATTTTTCCCCTTAACCCAGTCATTTCCGCTATCCCACTGGCGTTGTCAACTATCGGACCATAAGCATCCATGGCAACAACTAAAGGGGCCACTGAAAGAAAACCTATAGCTGAGAGAGCAACACCGTATAGGCCTTCATAGCCATACATGGTTACTACTGAATAAGCCACAAGTATGGCTGTGCAAACAACTATGATTGGTAGGGCTGTACTTTCAAGCCCTA
Organism: Candidatus Bathyarchaeota archaeon; assembly: GCA_029934005.1. Taxonomy (GTDB): domain Archaea; phylum Thermoproteota; class Bathyarchaeia; order Bathyarchaeales; family WUQV01; genus JAOZNA01. Next base: position 9,140 of record JAOZNA010000057.1, on the reverse strand, counting down.
AGGCTATTCCAGCCAGAAAGTTTGTTGCTGGTCCAGTACGTGAAGCCTTAGCAACTTCCTTTACTGGCGGCATCCTATAGGAAGTGTAGTACCGAGTTATAAGAACAAGCAGAATTATTGCGATGAGTCCAGTTAAAACTGCGACGAAAGGTGCAAACTCTCCAAAGGTGAGCCATGTTAATGCAGCTGAAAAAATTGCGATGAAAATTCCAGCGGAAAAAACTCCGTGGTCAACAGCCTTGAAGGGTGATTCTCTTGCCTTGCCTACGAATATGAGTGATAGAATTGCCGCGAAAATCCCCAAGCTTTGTATGATAATTGGAAACATAGCCCTATCATTTATGCCTCCCGCGATCCCATATCCAATTATGAGGGCTGCAATTAACGTGCACGCGTAGGATTCAAAAATGTCAGCGGCCATTCCGGCTACATCGCCTACATTATCGCCTACTTGGTCGGCTATTACGGCTGGGTTTCGCGGATCATCCTCCGGTATGCCTACTTCTACTTTTCCTACTAGGTCTGCTCCTATATCGGCAGCCTTAGTGTAAATTCCACCGCCTACGCGGGCGAAGAGGGCGATTAAGGCTGTTCCGAACCCGAATCCTACGGCTATATCCATTCTCCCAGTTAAATAGCATAGGAAACTTACGCCTAAGAGTCCGAATCCAGCTACAAATAGGCCTGTTACGAGCCCCCCTTCAAATGCGATTGAAAATGCTTTGCTTATTTCCTTTTTTGCTGCGTCCACACTTCTTGAGTTAGCTTCTACAGCCACATTCATTCCTATAAATCCAGCAAGAGCTGAAAAGAAGGCCCCTAAAAGGAAGGTGAATGGAACCCTTTTGTCTAATCCTTCTACGAGAAAGGAAGTGGTGATCAGAATCGCGAAAAGTATCAGAGTAAATAGAGCTATGGCTTTATACTGTCTGTTAAGGAAAGCTCTTGCTCCTTCTTTAATTATTTCGGCTATTCCGATTATTTTCTGGTCTTTCACTCTGGTTTTTAGGATTTTCACTGTAAGCACTACTGCTGAGATTATGGCTGTTATGCCCGATGTCAGAGCCATCATCATCCATGCTGGTAACATGGTTCCTCCCATATTCAGTGTTAGAAAGGTTTAAACTTTTTAATCGTTCAAATTTATTAATCTTTATGCATAAAACCCTTATGCATAATCATTGGAGGCATACCCACGTACAGAGCAGTTCACATAGTTGAAGACCCTGAGGCAATAAGGTTGCTTGCTGATTTTACAAGAGAAGAAATTTTGAGGCTTTTAAGCACTCAGCCGATGACCGAAACCCAACTTTCTAAAAAGCTTGGATTAACAAAGGCTGCTGTTGGCTATCATCTGCATTTGCTGAGGGAGGCTGGTTTGCTTTACATAGAAAAAACAGAAACCGAAAAACATGGCATTCTACAAAAATACTATTCGCCAGTTGCAGCCACGTTCATAGTAAATCCGGAAAAAATTCCAAGGGATGTTCGAACCTACTTTATACAAACCCAAATCCAATATTTGAGAGGGATATTCTCGGTTTTTAGAATAAACAATAGAACCTACTGTATCTCATCAAAGGCCTTAGAAAAGCTTGCCCTTGCTTTATTAAAACAACTTAAAGAAGTAGGTGAAAAATATGTCGACAAGAAAATTACTAAAGAGGATGTGGAAGCAATAAGGGTTAAAATCTACGCTGAAGCCCTCGCAAACCTGACTAAACAGGAAGAGTGGAAGGGAATAATTAGAAAGCCAAGAAAACGGAAAACTAAGACTGCTCAATAAAGTCCAAAATTTCTCCATTCTCACCCTAATCTTCAAAACAAACATTTTCTTTCTCTGAAAGAACAAGCCCCTCCTAAGAAAAATTTCACCCTCAACTAACCAAACATCATTTTATTCTCAAGTATCACTAAGAACAATTCTGATAACCATCGGAGAACGGTCTAGAAATGTAGACTCGGGCGCAAATTCTGCCTCAGTAAAATCAGCAACCTCTTTTTGCTGAACTTGCATATACCATAAAACAAGAGTTAAGAATTAATTATATTTTGAAATTAGAGACTACAGCTTATCCCTCTCCACAAGACCCATCATGCTGGTTTAAAATAGTATTTTGGCCAGCTGGGCCATGTTTGTGCTTGTTGAGCCTTTTCGATTTCTATTTGAAGTTCCATTCCAATTTTGATTTTTTCGAACTCGATTCCGCGAATCATTCCGGGAAGTTTTAAGCCGTTTTCAAGTTTTACTATGCCCACTGCGTAGGGAATTAAATGCTGAAATTGTGGTGGAGCAACGTGAATTATTGTATATGTTAAAAGCTTTCCACGTTTAGCTAGTTCTGTCCATTCAAGTTCATTCGAATGGCATTTAATACACATAGGTCTTGGTGGAAGCAGAATAGTTCCACATTTCTTACATTTTGCAGCCATAACTTTTCCTTCATTCATAAACTTGTAGAATTGTTCTATGGTGAAGGGGGCTGTTTCGCTCATGTTTAACCCCTCCTATAAATATGTACAGTTGCAGTTGCACCGGAACCTCCTACGTTATGGGTTAGACCGATTTCCACGTTTTCCACCTGCCTTTTTTCGGCTTGTCCCGTTAACTGCAGATAAATTTCATAAGCTTGAGCTGTGCCTGTGGCTCCGACAGGGTGTCCTTTAGCCTTTAAGCCTCCACTAGTATTAACTGGTAGGCTCCCGTCAAGGGTTGTTACGCCTTCCTCAATAAGCTTGCCACCTTCCCCTGGTTTACAGAAGCCTAAGTCTTCGTAGGCGATTATTTCGGCTATTGTAAAGCAGTCGTGTACTTCTGCAACTTGAATGTCGTTTGGTGTTAAACCAGCCATTTTATAGGCTTGTTTTGCGGCTTCCTTTGCCGCCGTAAGTGAAGTAAATTGTTCCCGTTCATATATTCCTATTGAATCGCTTGCTTGTCCAGAACCAATTATATGAACTGGCATGTCCGTATATTTCTTTGCTATTTCTGGTTTTGTCAGAATTAGACAGCTCGCTCCATCTGTTATTAATGAACAATCATAAAGTTTTAGCGGCCAAGCGATAACTCTAGAGCTTAAGGCTTTCTCAAGTGTGACTTCTCTTTGCATATGGGCTTTGGGGTTCAAACAACCATTATGATGGTTTTTCACCGCCACCATAGCCAATTGCTCTTCAGTTGTACCATACTTATGCATGTGAGCAGTAGCCATCAACGCGTATAAGCCTGGAAAGGTTATTCCGTGCCATTGTTCGAATGGGAAGTCTGAAGCCATAGCCAAAAATTCGGTTACTTCAGGTGTTGAGCGATGGGTCATTTTTTCAACTCCTCCAACCATGACAATGTCGTAGAGTCCAGACATAATCGCCATTATTCCAGCGCGTAGGGCTGCACCTGAAGATGCACATGCGCATTCTGTTCTTGTTGCGGGAATATGCAAAAGTCCAGCCCAGTCCGCGACTGTTGCGCCAGTATGCCCTTGATGTTCGTAAGATTCACCCATATGACCAATAAATAAGGCTTGAACATCTTTTTTGGGGTCTATGTTTGGGCATCTTTCAAAAGCTTCCTTCGCTGCCAACGCAAACAGCTCACGCGCATATAATCCTTCAATCTTACCGAACTTAGATAAACCAGCCGAAACTATTGAAGCAAGAGGTTTACCTATCAAATAAGTTCCTCCCGGTTTAGAGCAGAATAAGAACTAAATGCTCAATTATAAATTTGAGGGTTTCTGTAAAATTTTGATTCTATCCTTCAACTATTTTTCTTTTGTAGACAATTAGAATGATGATAAAAGCTATTATTAACATTAATGTGAAGGTTTCGTAGAATCCTATTATTTCCACCAATTTTATGTAGGCTTCTCCAGTGAGCCAGCCTAGAAGCCCAAGTATGAAAAATCTTGGAACAGTTCCTATAAAAGTGCAGATTGCAAATTTTATAGGGTTTATACGAATTAGTCCAGCGAAAAGTGAGATGGGAGATAAAGGAATTATTGGAATGGCTCTTGAAAGAATTAAGGCAGCTTCGTCGGTAATTTTTCCTTTCATTTTTACGGAAAATTTTTCAATTTCATTCCACGAAAAACCGAAGAAATACCCATATCGTTCAATTATTGGTCGACCACCAAAATATCCTATTCCGTAACCAAAAAACGCGCCTAAGGTTGCTCCCACCGCACCAGCCAATCCTATTATGAAAAGAGATTGGAAAACTGCTTCTTGTAGAGGTATTTCCTGTGGCAGTATTAGAAAACCAGCTGCTAGTGGTATGAGGGGGGATGGAATGGGCATTATGAATGTTTCTGCTAACACCCCAATAATTACGCCTATCCATCCAAGCTCTCTTAGCAGGTTGATGAACCACATTACTGCTTCTTCTAACATTTAATTCACATTTACTAAATTCGTTGTATTTTATCCATAGACGAAGAATAATTTTAATGTATGGTCAAAGCCAGTCTAGTTTGGTTAGCAAAGGTTTTATTTTTCAAGCCACCTTACTTTAGTTCTCTCATGTTGAGGTGAAAAAATGAAAGATGTTGCAGTTGTCGGTGTTGGATGCGTTGGTTTCAGACCAGTAACCCCAGAACTTTCCTACAAAGAATTGATGTTCGAAGCTGCTATGAGAGCCTACGAAGATGCTGGCGTTAACCCACGCAAGGACATAGATGCTTTCATTACTTGCGCTGAAGACTACTGGGAAGGATTCAGCATTTTCGACGAGTTTGTTCCAGACCAGCTTGGAGCCGTGCTAAAACACCTATTCACAGTCTCAGCCGACGGACTATTCGGGTTAATAACAGCCTACATGCTAATAAAAACTGGACATTTCGACATAGTAGCCGTGGAAGCCCACAGCAAAGCTTCAGACATACTAACCTATGAAGGAATAGTAAACTTTGCATTCGACCCGATTTTTAACAGACCCCTTGGTGGGCATCCATACTATGTTGCGGGCATGGAAATGAATCGTTATCTATGCGAAACTGGAACAACCCTCGAACAATGCGCCATGGTTGCTGTAAAAAACAAACGAAATGCCTTAGCTAATCCTCATGCATGCTATGGAGCCAACATAACAGTCAAAGACGTATTATGCTCTGAATGCCAATTCTATCCCTTAAAAAAGCTTGAAATAAGCCCTCTCTCCGACGGATGCATAGTCACAGTTTTGGCTTCAGAAGACGTAGCAACAAAGTTAACTGACAAACCAGTTTGGATTCGCGGAGTTGGCTGGTGCACTGAAACACCATGTCTGGAGACTAGGGATTGGGGAAGAGCAGTATATACGGAGCTTGCAGCTGAAATGGCATACAAAACGGCTGGGATAAAAAATCCAGTAAAAGAAATTGATTTTGCAGAAGTCTGCGATATGTTTGCCTATAAAGAGCTTCAACACCTTGAAGCCTTAAAGCTTTGCAGAAGAGGAGAAGCTGGAAACTTAGTTGAAGAAGGAGTAACCCAACGCGACGGAGAACTCCCAGTCAACCCCTCAGGCGGAATGCTCGGAATGGGATACGCCCTAGAAGCTTCAGGTTTGCAAAGAGTGTTAGAGGCAGTCCTACAACTAAGAGGAGAAGCAGGAAAGAGGCAACTTCCAGAAGTTGAAACAGGCGTAGTTCAAACATGGCGTGGAATTCCAACAGCAACCGGCGCAGTTGTGGTTTTGAGCAAATAAGAGGTGAAAATGGAAATGTTTGGGAAAAGAAGAGTTGCGGTAATTGGTGCTGGAATGACCCTTTTCAGAAGAAACTTGAAAGAAACCGGAAAAGAACTTTGTTGGGAAGCCGCTAAAATGGCTTTAGACCAAGCTGGATTAGAACTAAAAGACATAGAAGCAGTTGTGATGGGAACTGCTCCAGACGCTTTCGACGGAGTTCACATGAAAGGCGAGTATTTAGCTGACGGAGCTGGTGCAAGGAAAAAGCCTTACATGCGAGTTTTCGTAGGAGGTGGAACAGGAGTTTTCACTCCAATCGCTGGTTGGTGGCACGTAGCCTCAGGCATGTTTGATACATGCCTCGTAGTGGCCGAAGAGAAAATGTCAAGTTGCTTCCCGCATCCAGCCTATGCTTTCCACACAATATTCGACCCAATAATGGCGAGACCCCTCGGAGTCACCCTAATATGGATTTTCGCCCTTGAAATGCACCGATACATGCATGTCCATGGAATAAAGAAGGAACAAATAGCCCGCGTGGCTGTAAAAAACAAACAGAACGCCCTAGACCATCCATGTGCCCAACTGCCTCAGAAAATCACGGTGGAAGACGTATTGAATTCTGAAGTATTATGCTGGCCAGTTCAACGTTTAGATATTAGCCCAACAAGCGACGGTGCCGCCGTGGCTGTGCTTGCAGCCGAGCATGTTGCCAAACAATTAACCGATAACCCGGTATGGATAGACGGTGTTGGCTGGTGTATAGACTCAACATACTGGACGAACAGAGACTTATACTATCCGAAGTATGTGGAATGTGCGGCGAGAATGGCTTATAAAATGGCTGGAATAAAGAATCCGCCGAAGGAAATTGACGTAGCGGAAGTTTATGATCCATTTGATTATAAAGAGCTACATCATATGGAAGGGTTAATGCTTTGTAGAAAGGGAGAGGCACCGAGATTAACTGAGGAAGGAGTCACTCAGCGCGACGGAGACTTACCAATAAATCCGTCTGGAGGACTGCTCGGAGTCGGCAACCCAATAGCGGCGGCTGGAATGATGAAAGTCTGCGAAATCTTCTGGCAACTACGAGGAGAAGCTGGAAAAAGACAAGTTAAGAAAGATGCGAGAACAGGCTTAGCCCAAGCATGGGGCGACCTAATGCAATATGGTTCTGTAATAATCATGAGAAGTTAGGAGGAGAAAATCATGAGTGAGAAAATTAAAGAATATCCTGGGCACCGAATAAAAACAGCCGACCTACGAGCTGGTTTAGTTCCACTAATAAGGTATAAGCCAGAAGCAAAGTTCGCTTTCAGCGCAGGCGCTGCAATGAGCCGTTTCTTGGAAGAACTCAAGAACGGAAGGATACTAGCGAGCGTTTGTAAGAAATGCGGAAGAATAATGGTTCCTCCAAGAACCTTCTGTGAAATATGCTTTAAACCAGTAGACGACTACACCTACGTGAAGGATACAGGGAAAATAAACACCTATTCGGTTTCGTTCATTGCTGCCGATGCTTCAAGAGTTAAGGAACCGACCATTGTTGCCGTAATTGAACTTGACGGAGCTTCGCCTGGAATGGGAATACTTCATAAAATTGGTGAGATTGACTGGAAGGAAGTGAAGTTTGGAATGCGGGTTAAAGCTGTTTGGAAGCCTCCAGAACAACGTGAAGGAGCAATAACTGACATTAAATACTTTAAGCCCTTAAAGGAGGGAGAAGAGTAAAATGTCTAGGGAAATTTCCACTTGCCCCCTTAGACTTAGGCATTATCCGGGGCATTTGGAGCCAGAATACGCCTACACACTTGGAATTGCTGGAGAACGATTCTTCAGAGAGATTAAAGAAAACGCCAGAATAATGGGAGCAAAATGTAAGAAATGCGGAAAAATCTACGTTCCACCAAAACTTTACTGTGAAGAATGCTTCGAAAAACTTGAAGAATGGGTTGATGTAGGCACCAAAGGAACGGTTTATACCTTTACAATTTCCTTCCTTGACGAACATGGCGAAAAACTGGAAAAACCAGAAATATATGCGTTAATAAAGTTCAAAGGCACATACGGTGGAATAGTTCATAGGCTGGGAGAAGTTAAGCCAGAAAACGTTAGAATAGGAATGAAGGTTCAAGCAGTTTTCAAGCCATTAACCGAGAGGAAAGGAACAATAAACGACATAGCATACTTTAAGCCCATCATGGAATAGCTCTCTCTTCCTCCACTTTTTGTTCCATCTCAGTCTCCATTTTAAACTTAGCTTGGAAGTAAACGTATATTTGCAGTATAATCCACACAATTACAGCTATTACTATCAAGTAAAACCCGCTCCAACCTATAAGAGAACTATACGTGTTAGCTCCATAAAGAAACATTACTATTCCAATAATTGCCACAAGTAAACAAACTTTATCGATTAACATCATAGACTATCCCACTTCCAAAGCTTGTAGAGAGAAGTTTCCTTAACTACGTATTCTTTATTAAAGTTTAACTTGGCAAAAGCATAATTTTTAAGCAATGCCTCAAACTAAACTAGCAAGGAGCGAAACTTCAATGTTCGACGAGCGAAAAATTGAGGGAATAACAAAAAGAAGAGAACTTTGGGAAAAAGAAACCTTGCAGAAATGGCTTTGTATGAAACCCGAAAGGCAAAAAGAGTTCAAAACCCTCTCAGAAATCCCAGTTAAAAGAATTTACACCCCAGAAGACATAAAAGACATCGATTATCTGCGCGATTTAGGATTTCCAGGCGAATACCCCTTTACCCGCGGTATTCACGCCACAATGTATAGGGCGAGACTGTGGACAATGCGTCAATTTTCAGGTTATGGAACAGCTGAACAAACAAATCAGCGCTTCAAGTACCTACTCAAAGAGGGGGAAACGGGGTTAAGCATAGCTTTTGACTATCCAACAATAATGGGATATGATTCGGATCACCCAATGGCAAAGGGGGAAGTCGGCAGATGTGGAGTAGCGGTTTCCTCGCTTAAAGACATGGAAATTCTCTTGGACGGAATTCCACTCGACAAAGTTACAACTTCAATGACGATAAACGGGCCTACAGCGATGATTCTGGCAATGTATATTGCAGTTGGGGATAAACAGGGAGTTCCACGTGAAAAGTTAGGTGGAACGGTTCAAAACGACATGTTAAAAGAGTTTATAGCTCAAAAACTTGTAATTTTCCCACCTAGACCGTCAGTGAAGCTAGTATGCGACGTAATAGAATACTGTGTAAAAAATGTTCCAAAATGGAACCCTATTAGCATAAGCGGCTATCATATACGCGAGGCTGGTTCAACAGCTGTTCAAGAACTTGCATTCACACTTGCAGACGGAATAGCCTACGTTGAGGCTTTAATTGAAAGAGGATTAAAAGTAGACGATTTCGCCCACAGACTTTCATTCTTTTTCGCTTCTCATAATAACTTCTTTGAGGAAATAGCTAAGTTTAGGGCTGCACGTA
>JAOZNA010000004.1 GCA_029934005.1 Candidatus Bathyarchaeota archaeon | reverse complement strand
TTATAAGAGGCTTGTGCCGGGTTGGGAGGCTCCGGTTTACATTTCATGGGCTAAATATAATCGTTCAGTTCTTGTTAGGGTTCCTCCTGGAAAGGAGCTTAGAACTAGGCTTGAGTATCGTCCTACCGATGGTTCATGCAATTTTTATATGGCGTTTGCTGGCATCCTATCTGCTGGATTAGATGGAATTGAGAGGAAGGTTGAGCCTCCTGAGCCTGTGGAAGAGGATATTTATAAAATGAGTGTGAAAGAGAGGGCTGAAAGGGGAATAGAAACTTTACCGGAAAATTTGGGGGAAGCCTTAAAGGAGTTTTCTAAGGATAAATATTTGTGGGAAAGTTTAGGGCAGGAGTTTTGCGAGAAGTTTTTGGAGCTTAAAACTAGGGAGTGGAGGGAGTTTAACGTTTTTGTGCATGAGTGGGAAAGAGAGAAATATTTGGATGTTTAAGTAATGTCCAAGAAGGAGGGTATTGTATGGTGATAAAGGCTGATTTTGCAATAATTAACGCTGAAGAGCTGGTTACTCTGAAGGGAACAAGTAGTAGGCCTTTAGTTGGAGAGGAGATGAGGAATCTTGGAATAATAAAGGATGGTGCTGTTGCAATTAAGGATGATAGAATAGTGGCTGTTGGAACTACAAAGGAAGTGTTGGGTAAGCTTGAGAAGGGGTTTGAGGTTATAGATGCGAGTGGAAAACTTGTTACGCCAGGGCTTATTGACCCGCATGTTCACTTGATTTTTGCTGGTTCTAGGGAAGAGGAACTTGAAATGATGGCTGTGAAGGGGGTTTCGTACTTGGAAATTAAGGAAAGGGGTGGAGGAATGCCGACAACTCTTAAAAAAACTGGTGAGGCTTCAACGGAAGAATTGCTTGAAAAAACAAGTAAGATACTTGATACTATGCTTGTTCATGGCACAACAACTATTGAGGCAAAAAGCGGGTATGAGATGACTTTTCATGGAGAAATTAGGCAGCTGGAAATAATAAACATTCTAAATAAAATTCATCCAATTGATTTGGTGCCAACTTTTTTGGCTCAAGGCATTCCATTTGAATATGAAAATAGGGTTGATGAATTAACAAGGGAAATTGTTGAAAAGTGGATTCCTGAAATTGCGAAAAGGAGATTGGCTGAATATTGTGATGTGTTCTGTGAAAAGGGATACTTTAACATTGAGCAGTCAAGGCGTATTCTTGAAACGGGCCGAAAATACGGAATGAAATTGAGGATTCATGCGGACTGGCTTGTTCATAGCGGAGGAGCGAGGTTAGGAGCGGAGTTGGGAGTTGTGTCTGCTGATCATTTGATTTTTACGCCGATGGAAGATATTGAAGCCTTAGTACGTAAGGGTACGATTGGAATTTTCCTACCAACTACTCCGTTTTGTTATTTGGGTACTTATGCAAAGGCGAGGGAAATAATTAATAAAGGGTTGCCGGTTGCGTTGGCTACGGATTTGAGTGCAGCGAACATGTGTGAATCTATGCAGATGATGATGGCGATTGCGGTTTTACAAATGAAAATGACTACGGAAGAGGCGCTTGTGGCTGCAACTATTAATGCGGCGCATTCTATAGAGCGTGCTTATGAAATAGGAAGTTTGGAAGAGGGGAAAAAGGCGGACATAGTTATTTTTGACGCTCCGAATCATAAGTTCTTCCCATACCATTATGGCGTTAACCTAGCGGAAAAAGTCTTCAAAAATGGAAAATTGGTTGCAGAAAAGGGAAGAAGAATAAAATAATAGTGCAATGCGCTCACTATTTGCGGCTAACCAAATTTTCCGTTGATATAATCTTTTGTTAATTTGTTTTTCGGATTTGTGAAGATTTCTTGGGTAGGTCCATATTCTATGAGCTTTCCTAGGTAGAGAAATGCGGTATAATTGGAAACGCGGTTTGCTTGTTGCATGTTATGTGTAACCACGACCACAGTATAGTCATTTTTTAATGTTTGGATTAATTCTTCGATTTTCCTTGTTGTTGTTGGATCCAGCGCTGAGCATGGTTCGTCCATTAATAGTACTTCTGGCTTCACGGCTAATGCCCTTGCTATACAAAGTCTTTGTTGCTGACCGACCGACAACTCGAATGCAGAATCTCGAAGTCTATCCTTAACATCATCCCATAACCCAACCACACGTAAACATTTCTCTACAATACTATCTAGAGTCTTCCTATCTTTTACTCCATGTATTTTTGGTCCATATGCAATATTCTCGTAAATCGACTTTGGGAGAGGATTTGGTTTTTGAAAAACCATTCCGACTTTTTTCCTTAATTCAGTAAGATCTATTCCGGGATTGTAAATGTTTTTTCCGTCAAGTAGAACCTTTCCTTTGACACATACTCCATTAACTAAATCAATAAGGCGGTTTAACGTCATAAGGAAGGTTGATTTTCCGCATCCGGAAGGCCCAATAATGGCTGTAACTCTCTTTTCCGGAATTTCCATGCTTATATCCTTTAGAACATGGTTGGCTCCATACCATACGTTCAAGTTTTCAACTTCTATTTTTGGTTTCATACCTACCACTTCCATCTCTTTCGGTAACGCATTCTTATCAAGTAGGCAAGAAGATTAAGCAAAATAACTAATCCAAGCAGAATCAAGGCAATTGCGAATGCACGGTCTGTTGAAGTGCCGGGAGATGCTACTAGTAACGTATAGAGATGGTATGTGAGCACCATGACTGGCTGAAGAGGTGAGGTAGGGAGACCTTTCGTCAAGAATACGGAGCATGTAAAAAGTATGGCTGCTGTCTCTCCGGCCACTCTGCTTATTCCAAGTATGATGCTCGTCGCCAAGCCGGGAGTTGCCGTTGGTAACACTATGTCTTTTATTGTTTTCCATTTTGGCGCCCCTAAAGCCTCAGCGGCTACCCTAAAGTCTTTTGGTACCATTTTCAAGGCTTCTTGGGAGCCTCTCACTACTATTGGAAGAGTCATACATGTAAGTGTCAACCAGCCGGAAAGAAGAGAGATTCCCAGCCCCAGAAATCTGCAGAAAAATGCGTATCCAAACAAGCCGAAAATAATTGAAGGTACCCCCGCTAGATTATTTAATGCTTGAACTATTATTCGGTTAATTTTTCCTTTCGGAGCATATTCTGCAAGGTAAATAGCTGTAGCCAATCCTAGCGGTGTTGCCATAGCTATAGTTCCAGCTAGAAGGTATAATGTTCCTATAATGGGTTCAAATATTCCGCCTTTGCGAATGCTTGTGGTTATCATCCTAAAGTTTATTGCTGATAAGCCTCCAACTCCAATAAATAGGGTTATTGCAACGAATGCCAGAAGGAGTATAGCTGCTGAAAAGCCCAAAAGAAATAGAACAGTTTTCTCTTTGACGGTTTTCATATCTGAACCCCTCTTGGAGCCTTTTTTATGAAGAAATCTGCAATCATGTTAACTATGAATGTAATAACTAGAAGTATTACTCCCAACCCGAAAAGAACATGATAATGAAGGCTTCCCCAAGAGACCTCGCCCATGTCCAAGGCTATAGCCGCCGTTAAGGCGTGAACTGGTTCAAGGTAATTCCATGGCGGAGAGGGAATTTGAGGCACGCATCCACATACCATTAGAACAGCTACGGTTTCTCCTACGGCTCTTCCAAAGGCAAGCAATAATGAGGCTATTATGCCGGGCTTCGCCGTGGGTAGAACCAAAGATTTTATAGTCTGCCATTTTGTTGCGCCCAAAGCCAAAGATGCTTTTCGGTATTCTTTTGGAACCGACGCGATAACTTCGCTGGAAATGCTTACGATTGTCGGTACGGTCATTATTGATAGGATTATGGAGGCAGTTAACGCAACCTCTCCTATACCTACATTCAAAAACTCCATAATTTTGGGAGCCAAAAATACAAATCCGAAAAAGCCGTAAATTATGGACGGAATGGCAGCTAACAATTCTATTATCGGCTTTAGCATATTGCTTAACCATCTTGGAGAGTATTCTGCCAAGAATATCGCTGTAAAAACGCCCAATGGAACAGAAATTGCTAGACTTCCAAGAACTATCAGAATTGAACCGTAAATAAGTGGAAATGCTCCAAAATTCCCATAGTAGGGTGACCATCTGTGTCCAAACAGAAAATTTGAAAAACCTAACTCTATGAATGCGGGAACGCCCTCATTTAGAACAAAAACAATTATCAGAAATAAAATTATGATTGAGATTGATGCTAATATAAACAAGAAAATTTCAGCTTTATCCTTAAAGCATAAAAATTTGGGGCATTTAAGGCGCATTACTCTCACCCTTTTACTCTTTCGGGTATATGGCTATGTAGCCGCACTGCTCAACTATCCTCTGGCCTTCGGGACTCTTTACAAAGTCTATGAAACGGTCGGTTAGGGAGCCGCTTTCTGGAATTCCATTGGTTACCATGTATAGGTATCTTGAGAGTGGATAAATTCCTTCTTTTACGTTCTCATATGTTGGAGCATAGAAGGGTCCGCTGCTTTCTTCGGCTACGTGGACAGCTTCAACATTACCTGATAGGAAGCCTAGGCCAACATATCCTATCGAATAGGGTGTTTGCTCCACACTTTGCCTCATTGCGGGATTGCTTAGAACTTCTGAAGCTCCAGTTTTGACTTCGAGACCGAAAGGCTCCATGCAGAACTCTTCAAATGTCGCTCTGGTTCCTGAGCCAGATTCACGCACAAATACTACAATTTCCTCGTTTGGAAGACCCTCCTTAACTTCACTCCATTTTGAGTAGACTCCGGCGAAAATTTTCCCAATCTCCTCTAAGGTCAGATTTAGAGGCCCGTTCAAGTTTTGAGTTACGCTTGGATGAACTATTATGGCTATTCCGTCAATGGCTATTTCATGAAGAATTAACGTTACTCCCTTTTGTTTCGCCTTGTCTAGCTCGCTTTGTTTAGGTTCTCTTGAAGCATCTGCAATATCGCATAGGCCACCGATGAGTTCGCTGTATCCTCGTCCGCTCCCGCCGCCCTCAACTATTATGTTGGTTGTATTGTAGAGTTCAGTGAATCTTAGTGCGCATGCGTTGGCTATTGGAAGTACCGTTGTTGAGCCTACCACTCTTATGCTATCGGTTCTCCACAAACTATCTTCAGAATAAGCATAAGTTGATTCCTGATTTGCCGAAAGCAGAGGGGCTAAGGCAAATGATCCGGAAAGGAGTCCTATGATAAATGCCACGATGACAACGGTTAAAATTCCAGCTTTTCCCATCACTTTCACCAGAAACTTTAATGGTGAAAAATTCTATATAGTTTCTGGACATAATCTATATATAAATATCAAAACTACATAATCTATGTAAATTCCCCTTGGTGAAAATATATGAAAACTACGGCTCAATTGAGAAGAGTTCAATTAACAGGAGGTTCAACCTACATAGTTTCGCTTCCGAAGAGCTGGGCTAAAGATTCGGGCTTGAAGCCTGGAGATTACGTAAGGCTGATACCTCAACCCGACAACTCCTTACTTCTGGTTCCCGGAAAGGAGAAAAAAGAGGAAAGGCAGTCTGAATTTCTTATAGACGCTCCTCAAACCCTTGATCCCGAAAACATTGCAAGAGAACTAATCGCCTGCTATCTAGTTGGCTATGACATCATACATTTGAGATTTGCCTCCAAATCTTCTGAACATCGAGCTTACATTAAAGATGTTATAAAAAGAAAGCTAGTTGGCGTCGAAGTTATTGATGAATCAGCCCACTATCTTACCGCTCGTTGCCTACTCGGGCATATCGAGTTTCCAGTTAAAGACGCGCTCAGCAGAATGCACGTAATGGCCTTATCAATGCATAAAGATGCGGTAGCAGCGCTGAAAGAAAGAGATTTATCCCTAGCCCATGATGTTACGCAGAGAGACGATGAAGTAGACCGCCTTTACTTTTTTGTTATAAGACAGTTGAAAATGGCTATTGAGAACAGACTTATGATAAATGAAATTGGCCTTACAAGTCCAAGAGACTGTATGGGCTATAGGCTGGTCGCTAAAAGCATCGAAAGGATAGCGGATCACGCTGCAAGGATAGCGCAAACAATACCAACTATGGAATATCAAAGTATTCCGAGCAACATTATAGCCCTAATCACAAACATAAGTACGCTTTCAAGGGAAATCTGCCAAGAAGCTATGAAAGCCCTATACCAACTCAACACCAAAAAAGCAAACCAGTCTATAGCGAAGATCACCCAAATAACAGAATTGGAAAGCCGAGCAATTAAACTAATTTTAGAAACCAAACTACATATCACAACGACAATCGGCTTAAGGCTAATATTAGAAAGTATCCGAAGATCAGCAGAGTACGGCGCAGATATAGCAGAAATATCTATCAACCTCGCAAAGAAGCTATAAACCTTGAGCAAATCCAGTTTATGAAAAATTGCACTCTAAGACAAAATTGTAAATTACATATTTCATGATTTGAACAGATAGATAATTCGTCACATTGTTAATATTGTCTAATCTAAATCTACTTTCTGTTAAGAGAAATTAAAAGAATACGAACCGCATTTCTTCAGTTTCTGCTTTGATGGCCTATTCTGAAAACAAGCCTTCTTTTTCCCTTATTTCTAACGAAGTTCTGTTGCTTGGGCCGTCTCCTCTGGCTACGAAGACGCCGACGTTCTCTCCGACGGTTTCGGCTATTTCTGCGACGTCTCTGTGTGTAAATCCTGGGCAGAGCAGGACCGAGTGGATGCCTTCGTCTCTGACGAGTTTTCTACAAACTTCAACTGCTTCCCTCTGGTTTTTGACAACTACTACGAATAGTTTATACTTGCCAGTATCAATTATGCACCTGTGTTTCTCAGCATCCGCGTCAGGAGCATGAGCAAGAAAAACAACCTTAAACGCCATACCCCCATCACTTCAGAACCAATTACTCCAATACCCTTATTTTAAGTTTGTTCGATAAACAGAGTACTATCAAGACTCTACACTATGTTTTGTATATTTATTTCTCAAAGAAGCGTTGTTTTGGCTTATCACTTTGTATTGCTAAGCGTGTAAGCAGATAGAAGCCAAGAAGAAGAATTCCAAATAACAGAATTGCAAATGCTCCGCATTCCACTCCTATTCAAAAGACGCTTGAGTGAACAGAATGCTTTGCAGTAAGCAATCTAAAGCAATGAAAATAGCGGTGAAAAATAGCATGGCTGAGATGATAGCCTGCATATAAATTCGCAACTTCATCTCCGAAAAGCCATAATTTAATTTCTTCCTATAAGTCTTCTGATCTATCACAATTACTGATTTACTTTCTTATTTTTATTCAAGCGTTTTTGCAGTAGCCCCTTATGGATGAAAGAATTTTTCATAGATATACCAGCTTTATAGTAAATCCTTCATACCTAAGCTTCCCAAGCTTTTCAAAACGAGTCGAACACTTTCATCCGAAATATATCGTTTCATCAATCACTTATCAAGACTTTCGTTTGATTATATTTCCTTACAATTAATTTTGCGGCCGTTCTATTATGGTGTTTTATTTTCAGTAGTCCGGTTTGATTTCTGTTAAGAGAAATTAAAAGAACATTAGTTAATTATTAGTGAGGTATGAAGTTATATTAAGAATGGCCCTTGAACTTAAAACGTAGTGTTCGAAATAGTAGGTTTATAAACAACAAACGATAACTAAATAAGTAGGTGATAACTTGAAGTTAAAAATCAAAAGCCTCAATACCAAGTTACCTTTCGCTGTTGTTTTACTTGTTGCTCTCTTAATATTTTTCATAGTACTATATTTCTGTGGGGCTTTAAATTATATGTCGAGGTCCGGGCTTCAAAGCAATTCTCATTCATTATCAGTAGAAACGGAAAAACCTTCGTATAATCAAAAGGAGCTTATACGGATTTTGGTCGAATATCGAATCGTTTATCCAGACGTAACCTTGGGTGCAGAGACACCTAGATATATCGTGGTGGGTTGGATTGTGAATTCTTCGGGAAATATTGTTAAAACATTACCTGTACATGAAGTACCGTATGAGAATTTCAGGCAAACTGTTTCTGGTAGCTTTGTTTGGACATGGGATCAAAGGGATGATGCAACATTTAAAGTCTCTCCAGGGAAATACTATGTATACGCATATGTGCTGCAAAGACCCGGAGCTGAATTAAAAGGAAAATTTGTAATGGGCGGAAGCACCGAGTTTAAAATTGAATCATGAATCGGTGAGTTTCACCCTATATTCTTCCGCGCGTAACCTTATAGAACAAAGTTTCCGAAACTATATATAGTTAAACATTATGACATTAAATTTCTACTCCAAAAAGAGGTTGTAGGGAGAAATGAAAAAACCAGCATTGTTGATCATTATTTTCATCATCAGTCTATCAGCATTTGCACTACCATTGCCGAATGTTAAAGCAACTTTTAGAGACAATATCCCTGGTGAAATTCTAGTTGGTTTCGTCGATGAAGTAGACGAGTATTTAATAACTTCATTGGGCGGATCTATAGTTCAAGAATTTACAAAAATTAATACGGTCCTAGTAAGCGTCCCGATCGGCTCAGAAGATGACTTTATTGATGCCATACTTTCGAACAAAAAGGTCAAGTTTGCTGAACGAAATAGCTATTATACCTCTTTTTACACGCCCAGCGATCCAAATTATGGAAACCAATGGCACTATGATCGAATTAGAGCCCCTGAAGCGTGGGATATAACGAAGGGAAGTAGCAGCATTATCGTAGCAGTTGTAGATACAGGAATTGATTACAATCATCCCGACCTTAATGATAATATGTGGAAAGATGCAAATGGATTCTATGGGTACGATTTTGTCAACGATGATAACGATCCAATGGATGATAACGGCCACGGAACGCATGTTGCTGGAACTATTGCAGCTGAGATGGACAATAATTTAGGTGGTACCGGCGTAGCACCAAATGTCAAACTTATGGCAGTAAAAGTGCTCGACACGGATGGTTACGGTTCTTGGGATGACATCGCGAGAGGAATAATATACGCTGCAGACAATGGCGCACACATTATAAACCTAAGCCTTGGAGGATACGTTTACAGCGGAACGCTCGAAAACGCAGTTAATTATGCCCACAGCAAAGGTTGTTTACTGATAGCTGCCGCTGGAAATGACGATAGAAACGAAGTCGCATATCCAGCAAAGTTTCCTACCGTGGTAGCTGTTTCTGCCATCGATTATAACAACAACCCTTCAAAATTCGGTCCTGGAAAGGGGACTAATTATGGACCTGAAATTGAGTTATGTGCTCCAGGAGGGGGAGATCTTGACGGTGATAGAGTACTTGACTCTATTAATGAAGGGGTTTACTCGACCGAATGGGACGATACATACTCCTATTTGTATTGGGGTACATCTATGGCCACACCTCATGTAAGTGGTACTGCTGCTCTACTTTGGTCAATGCGTCCGGACTGGAGTAGTGGGATGATTAGAGCTTTATTAAGAAAAACAGCTGATGATCTCGGTGTAAAGGGGTGGGATCAGTACTATGGATTTGGACGAGTTAACGCTTATTCGGCTCTGAAAGAGCTTGACGAGAGTCAATTTGAAATGAAGCCTTTTTCGGAAGGTTGGAACAGCGGTGATGAAGAGGAGATACTTTTAGCCACAGCAGAGTGGAGTTCGTCTGTTAATAGCTTGCAAGGAACGGGCACCACTTACGCCCTTGCAGAAGCATTTATTGGAGGTGCTGCGAGGGCAGATGCGTGGTTCGGTTTAGCAGATGAGTGGGTATGTCCTAAAACTGGACTTTATGAAGTCTACTTTGTATGGTCCTATGATGGTGTAGCAAGAAAATTTGATCTTCCATTACCGTCAGGTAGCTTCCTCGGGATTTTCGCCAAAATAAAGGCCTCATTCGGTGATAGAGAGAGCGAAATGACGATCTTCCAAAAAGAATCATTTATTGTAGGAATTCCGGAGGAGTATGTTATCGCCGGAAGTGCAACCCTAAAGCTTCTGGTCAGATTACAATCAGGAGAAACATACAGGTGGTATACAACGCTAACAAGCTGGGTCGCAGCGTCGGCTGTCGGGTTACCATATCCTCTTCCAGGAGCAGTAGCTGGCGGATCAATCAGTTTGAACGCTAAACTTGATGGAGTTATCATACAACCACGTACGACTAACATTGACGTAGTTTTGGTAATTGATAGATCGGGCAGCATGGGATGGGACCCTGCAAAGATTAATGGTGCAAAAACCTCTGCGAAACTTTTCGTCGATTTGATGAAAATCGGAGATAGAATAGGCGTAGTATCTTATGCCAGTACAGCAACTGTTAACTTCCAGCTCTCCGAGATTACTTCAACGGCAACTAAAATAGCCGCAAAAAATGCGATTGATCCTATATATGCATCAGGGTCAACAGCAATGGGGCTGGGTTTGCGTACTGCCTATAATCAGTTAGTAAGCTATGGTGATCCCTCACATCCTTGGGCTATTATTCTGATGTCAAATGGTTGGCACAATACAGGAGAGCATCCATATAATGTTATTCCAGATTTGAAGTCTAGAAACATTAGAGTCTACACGATAGGGTTAGGTGCAGGTGCTGATGCAGGACTACTAGGATATATTGCAAGTAAAACAGGTGGTTTTTACCGTTTCGCGCCTTCTCCTGAACAGCTTTTAGAAATTTACAACGATATAGCAGCGCAAGTAACACAGGCTCAAACCGTAGCATCTATCAAAGGATCGGTAGCACAAGGTGAAATAACTCAATCGAGTGTTGATATAGATTCAAGTATTGCCCAAGCTACTTTTACATTAAGTTGGGGTGGGAGCGACCTAGACCTAATCCTGACGAGGCCTGACGGTTCAATTATAGATCCTAGCATCGCCCAAACTGATCCCAGTATCGAGTATGTAGAGGAAGCGCAATACGAGTTATATCGATTGGATAATCCGATGGCTGGAACATGGACGATAAATGTAATTGGCGTGGATGTCCCTATCGGAACAGAGAACTTTATCGCCAAAGTAACAGCGATCACCCTTGTCACTCTTAGCGTGGTCACGGACAAAAGTGCATATTCATTTCCAGAGCCAATAAAAATTATGGCAATCCTGGAAGAGGGTGGCATACCTATTACTGGTGTGCATGTTCGGGCCACAGTAATAAGACCCGACTCTTCTGAAGTAAGTTTTGATTTATTTGATGATGGTTCCGACGATCATGGAGATTTGACAGCTAATGATGGAATCTACACAAATTACTTCCTAGAATTTACGGAAGACGGTAGTTATACTATCAAAGTAACCGCTTTTGGAACCACATTAGCAGGGCAGAATTTTACTAGAGAAGACCAAAGGACAGTTTTAGTTTCTGGCGTGCCCATAGATACTAACCCGCCGAAGACAACATTATTAATAGGTATCCCTCAATATGTCAATGCTTCTGGAAACGTGTATGTAACGTCTAATACATCTATTGTTTTGACTGCCGTAGACAATAATGGTGCTGGATCTGGAGTTGCAAACACTCGATATAGAATCTACAATGCTACATATAGTACAGGATGGATCATGGGGGTTCCTCCACTATCTTTTAAGATGGTTGGACTCAATGACGGTGAATACAAGATTGATTATTACAGCATAGATAATGTCGGTAATGTGGAACCATTAAATACAGTCACAGTAATTCTTGACAATACTGCCCCTTCGATAGATATCGTCAATCCTCCTGTTGGGTGGGCTTTACAAGATGGTGTCACCTTCATAATATCCGCCACAGATACCGGGTGCGGTGTTTCCTCAGTTACCTTATCCCTACGTGAGGCAGATGGAGGCGAGGGGATACCCGTAGGTTTTGAGGATATGAAGGCCATTTATGATTCAACCACGGGCAAATGGACTCTATTCTTCGATACTCTTCAGCTTCCAGATGGATACTATGTTGTTGTTATAAAGGCTCGAGATAATCTTGGAAATCTTAAGTCAACTATACACCCATATAGCATTAGAAACTGGGCTGTACTGGAACTGTTACCAGCTTCTGAAAATAATAAAGCTGGGAGAACAATGCCCGTAAAATTCGCCCTAAGAGTTGCTGCCTCAGTAGACCCAAATCAACCCTTTGTTTATAACGAGGAACTTACTGTTAAGATATATGCTGCAGACGACCCGAACAATATTCTGCAAAGTTCAACATTTGGCGACACAGCGAGAGACTACCGCATAAACACAATCGACGAACACTACATAACAAACTTCAAAACCCTCAAAAAACCAAAAACCTACACAGTCGAAATCTGGAGAAAAGACATGCTAATAGGCAGCTTCCAATTCCAAACAAACAAATAAAGTCAATCCCCCTTTTCTTTTTACATCGCTGCAAGAACTTAAAATATACGTGTTCATTTAATGGTGTTTAACTGCATATTTTATCATTTAGGTGATTTTTGGGAAGTGTGTAGTTGATGGTGTTCTTCTGGATGCTTGTCATGTTGATCTCATATTGGAACGAATTCTTCATCTGTTCCTTCTGTTGCGTCGATTTCTTCTGTCATTTCGTCCTCCCAACATTCTTCACAAAGACCGTCAAACGCCTCGTATTTTTCTCTGCTTATTTTCCGACCGCAAACTCTGCAACGATACTCTTCCTTTTTCATTCACGTATCTTCCCGAAGTATTTCGTTTACTTATTGAAAACTGCTTTTAAAATATAAAAAATGTGAGAGTGGAATTATTTTCTCTTTATTGATTCTATGAATTTGTCTATTGGGATTGCTGGCATGCTCATTATGTGTATTGTGCCTCTTGAGCCTAGTTCTACTGAAATTTTTGCCACGGTTTCGTTGTCTGGTGCCTCAATTATGTTCACGAAGTCGTATTGTCCTAAAACTGCGTATTGGTTTAATACTTTAACTCCGAAGGCTTCAAGTTCCTTGTTGACTTCCTTGATTCTTTCAGGTCTTTCCCTTATTGTTTTCCATCCTTCATCTGTTAGTTTTGAGAGTAGCACGTAGAAAGGCAACAAATCACCACTCTATAAATTGTAGTTTAAACCTTTATTACATTTATCTATACCAAGCAAGCTTTATTCCAGCCTTTTTCAATCTGAAAAGTGTGGTTTCGTAGGGGTCTACTACCTCTTCTTCTAGATTCAACGCTATTCTGCTGTCAATCTCTGCAAGTCTTTTAATTAATGCTTTTCTCTCCTCTTTTGGCATTATTCTTGGGTCGGTCATGGCTGCTACGTGAAAGCTTATCCCCGCCTCAAACAAATTTTCAATAGCTTTGAACGGAAGTTGATAAAATTTTCCAATTGCACCAGTTCTTTGCTGAAATCCATCTTCATTTCCAGCTTTTAAAGAAACTCTTACATGAATTTTAGTGAATGGTGTAAGAGCTCTAACGTAGCCTTCATCAGCTCCAAAAAGTATGCCGTTTGTTTCTAAAATAAAAAGTTCAAACCAGCTGTTATTTTCAATAAGCTTCAATACATTAAGTAAGTGGTTCCTGCAAAGAGTTGGTTCTCCACCTGAAATTCTACATTTTCGAACTCCACGCTTTCTACCAGCCCTCTCTAAATTCTTTACAACTTCCAATGGTGAAAAGAACTCTCCATACCTTTCCGGAAAATCTCTGCCTAATCCAACCCAGCAATAAAAACATCTTAGGCAGCAACCCACCGCATAGCCCGTAGCAATACCGCGATAAACTCCAACCGTGTAAAACGCTGTATACTTTCTCATACTGTTTCTGCAAACAATCTCCTCTGTCTTTTTGGCTATTTCTAAAGGATTAAATGGTTGCGAATCTGGAGTTAAATAACGCGGATATTTTTCCATGAAACCACTGTTAAACGTTTATCCTACCTTAGAAGAATATGTGCATCACTAAAATTAGAAGTTACTATGAAAGAAAAGAATTGTAGAGTTTATGGTATTCCAAGTTTTTCTTTGTATGCTTGTAAGTCAAGGAATCCGTGTCCACTAATGTTCATCAATATAACTTTTTCTTCTCCAGCCTTCTCGTATTCTAGGGCTTTATCTATTCCAGCCCTTACAGCATAGCTAGATTCGGGCGCTATTAACCATCCTTCGCTTTGCAAGAATATTCTCGCAGCTTCGAAAATTGCTTTTTCGTCAACTGGATATGCTATGGCTTTGACTATGCCTAAATGTCTAAGTAAGCTTATTATTGGAGCTGCAGCATGGTAACGTAACCCATCCGCTTTTATCGGAGGCATCTCAATTTTATGGCCAAGCGTATACATTTTTAGCAGCGGCGTATGTTCGCCCACATCAGCGAAATCGTATCGGTACTCACCCTTTACAAGATTAGGCGCAGCTTCTGATTGAGCCGCCAAAAATTCACATTCAAGCTTACCTTTCAATACATCTCCAATAAACGGTAGTGATACTCCGCCAAAATTGGAGCCTCCGCCTAAACAGCCCACTATTAAGTCTGGCTTGTCATCTATAAGCTCAAACTGCTTTTTGGTTTCTAATCCTATAATGGTTTGATGCATTAAAACATGATTTAAAACAGAGCCGAGACAGTAGATACTTCCTTCATGTTCAGCCGTATACTCAAGCCCTTCTGAAACTGCTATTCCAAGTGAGCCTGGATGATTCGGATTTTTAGCTAAAATTTCTTCGCCGATTTTTGTCTCCTTGCTAGGTGAAGCATAAACTTTTCCGCCATAAACTTTCATAAGAGTTCTTCTGTCCACTTTCCAGTCATAAACGGATTTAACCCAAAAAATGACGCAGTCCAAATTCATCAGGCTTGCTGCATAAGCAAGGGCAGTGCCCCATTGTCCAGCTCCAGTTTCAGTAACAAGCGTTGTTTTCCCCTCTTTTGCC
This sequence comes from Candidatus Bathyarchaeota archaeon, assembly GCA_029934005.1. Classification (GTDB taxonomy): domain Archaea; phylum Thermoproteota; class Bathyarchaeia; order Bathyarchaeales; family WUQV01; genus JAOZNA01. The sequence goes on along the minus strand of JAOZNA010000004.1, from coordinate 17,621 downwards.
GCATAATAAGCTTGAGCAAGTGCAGTGTTCACTTTATGTGAACCAGTAGGTGATAAGTCTTCACGTTTATAGTACAATCTAACCCTTTTCAAACCAAGTCTTCTTTCAAGTCTTAAAGCCCTATAAAGCGGTCTAGGTCTCCCAGCTTGGACATAAAGTTCCCAAATCTCGTCCGGCATTCTAATCCAATTTTCTGTGCTTGACTCTTGCCTTAAACATTCATGAATCATTGTTTTTTGTAAAAATTCCATTCTGGAAGGTCCAGATTCTGGTTCTTTGGGTGGTGGTAGAGGCTCTGGTAGGTCTGGAATAATGTTGTACCATTTGTTTGGGAGTTCATCAACTGGAATTAGAATTTGATTTTTGTTCATGTTATCACCTTAATTGAAGGCATAATTACGTGTTGTGGAATAAAAATATTCAGTAGTCACTGCAATTAAAATTTCTTTCAGTATATACTTTTATTCCGTTTTCTTTAAGAAGCGCTGCGGTTACTCCGTCCCCATCTCTCAGTTTACGTGTAAAATCTTCACAGTATATTTTTCCGCAACCGCATGATGGGCTTCTAGATTTAAGGATAGCCTCTTTTATGTCTAGAAGATGAGCTATAGCTAAAACTTCATGGGCACCCTTAACAAAATACGCTGTTAAATCCTCACCTTTCCTAGTTAACACTTTCGCCTTCCCCTTTAAAACATCATGGCCGTCTCCTCCAACAATTGTGCATGGAGGCCTAGGGGTTGGGAGTCCGCCAAGCTGTTCTGGACAAAGCGGAATAAGAATTCCTTTTTTAAATAGTTCTACGAGCTTTTCATTAGCTTTATTTTTTCCGTTAAATCTGCAGTTTATTCCAACTAGACACGCACTAACTATTTTCATTTTATTCACCTATCCGGATGAGTTATTGTTGAGTATTTCGAAACTTGAGTTTTTCCTTGTAAAGATTTCTAAGCCTTTGCTGAATCCTTTCTTAACGTAGAAGTTTTTCAGTTTCAATTTTATGCCTTTTGAAATCTGCATTTTTCTTATTTTTTCAGCGTGTTCTCTCCAAAATGAAACCCATACTTTTCCAGTTTCATCTTCAACTTCAAAACTAGCAACTAAAACTTCTTCTCCTCTTGAAGTTTGAACCTTTCTGATGAGGGGTTTTTCTGAAATAACCTTCCCTTTTACATTTACTGGGCCGTCTCCTTCCTTTAAACTTCCAATTTTCATATATGCTTCTCCAAGAACCTCTATTTGCCCCCTTTTTCCTAAATGAAGTTCAAGTTGTCCCATTCTTCCCTCTTTAACGTAACCATGTGAAACCCTAATCAGACTGTTAATTCCTATGTCTTTTTTTGAAATTATATCCGCTTTATCATTCCATAAAACAACTCTCAACGTTCTATTCTCATTGTCAGCTAAAAGCAGAGAAGCTGTTTTTCCGCTTTTAATTCCTTTCCTAAATGTTCTAACTTGACTTACTTTTATTACACGTCCAGAAACTGTAACATCTGTTAAGCCTGAAATTAAATCTTTAAAGGTCATTTCCAACGTTTTTCCTCTGTTTTGATTGATGGATACGCCTAGCTCTGAAGCTACCACTTTGGCTATAACTTCATCTGTGAAATATTCGCCTAAAGCTTTCTTTTTTTCCTCAATCATTCTCAGAAATTCTTCCTTTGTTAAGCTAGGATTTTTTGAAAGTACAAGCTGAAATATTTCCTTCAAATCCAAACCGCATTACCCCTTAGCAATTAGTAATTCTTCATGAAAAGTTTATCTAAATCCAGTTTTCCTTTTAATCATGCAATGGACATTTCCGAAATGCTAGGTGTTTCAGGAATAATGCTGATTTTCGCAGGAATCATCATCATAGTACTTGCGTTCTTACTCTCCATCTTACGTGGAATGCAGAATACTAAGGTTAAAAGCGGCGGAGCAGTTTTGATAGGGCCTTTCCCAATAGTTTGGGGCACAGACAAGGAAACGCTGAGACTTGCCATTTTATTATGTTTAATAGCCTTCTTAGTTCTCTTCTTTCTGCTTGTAATTCTGCAGTTTATATTCATAGTAGGAGCCATTAGGCTATGGTAGCCAAGAAATGTGATATATGTCAACAACGTCCCGCAAGGTATGTTTGTCAAGAATGTGGAAGCAACGTTTGCTTACAATGTTTTGTTCCACAGGAATGGATGTGTATAAACTGTTATGATAAATTTAGAGAGAAAACCTTCGAAAATTCCACACTCAGTTTTGCTGCACCATTTAAGTTGTTTATTGCTGGCTTTGTAATAACCTTAGTTGGTATGATGCTTCTAATAGTTTCAGCTTTCTTGAGTAATAAAACATCTGTATTCGGTGGCGTCTGGATATTTCCATTCGTTCCTTTCATTTTTGGAAAAGGAGAACTAAACCTTTTGGCACTAATTTTAATGGTCTTAATATGGATTATTCCCCTTCTACTATTCTTCTACATCTTTACTCGTAAAATTAAAATTGTTTAAGGTTTATTGCTTATAAATCTGGTAGGGAGCGACATGGCTCGTGTGTTAATAGTTTATCACTCAGAAACTGGAAACACTGAGAAAATGGCTTTTGAGGTTGCAAAGGGAGCTGAGGAGGCTGGAGCTGAGGTTAGGTTGAAAAGGGTTGAGGAAGCCACAAACGACGATTTGGTTTGGGCTGACGGCATAATAATTGGAAGTCCAACATATTTCGGGTTGCCATCTGCTGAGATAAAAAAGTTCATAGATGAATCTGTTAGTATAAGGGGAAAACTGGAGAATAAGATTGGAGCTGCATTTTCATCGTCTGGGCACAGGGCTGGTGGAAGAGAGTCAACAATGCTTTCAATTCTTCAAGCGTTACTTATTCATGGTATGGTTGTTTGTGGAGACCCACTTTCTGTTGGAGGTCATTATGGTGCAGCAGCTAAGGGAAGCCCAGATGAACAAGCGAAAAAGGAATGTAGAGCGTTAGGAAAAAGAGTTGCTTTTTTGGCTGAGAAGCTTAAAAAATAGTCTAACTAAGCTATTTTTTCTTTCTTTCTCCATAAATCATTTGTAGAAATATTATTGCAAGAGTTATTAGGCTTGAAGCCATTAGGATATAAATGATTACTTGAAAGTATTGTTCCGGGGGCATACCATTTTCTCCTCTTTTGTTTATTACTTGTTAGTGATTTCTTTCCACTCTTTCATTAATGTTTCGTATATTTCATCCGACTCCTCTATTTTCTCATACAATCCCAACAAGTCTGCCAATTTTTGGGCAAGTAAGTGATAGCAAAGATGTACCTCATGGTCCATTACGCGGAAGTAGAAGTCGTCGCATGTGCAAAATTCGGCTTCAGGCAAAATGAGATAATCTTTTTCTTTGCCTACCACAATCCAAACGGTTTTTCCACTTGGTTTAAAAACGTATTTTTTGACTCGTTTTTCTTGCAAAGTTTTCCATGCACGTATAAATCTTTCACCAAAAATAGAATGCAACTTTTGAAAGGATTCTCCAGTGAGCTTTCCTTCTTCCTTTACCCTTTCAAAAATCTGCTTTAGCAGTTTAATTTCCTTTTTTCCCAACTAGTTTCTCCAAATTAAAATAAATAATATTAGGAGCGTAAATGTTTATCTACATTATTCAATCTTTATTGGTTCGCCTTTTGGTTTTTCTCCTTCTTTTTTAGGCAATGTAACTTCTAAAACACCATTCTTATAACTTGTTCTCGCAGCTTTCGGGTTCACTTTGGCTGGAAGCTTAACTTCCTTGAAATATTTACGTTGAGGCGTATCCACAGATATGGTCAATGTATCTTCTGTTCCATGAAGTTGAATATCTTCTTTCTCTACGCCAGGAAGCTCCGCTATGACTTTTACTTCTCCATCCGTTGCGTAAACATCAACGAGTGGCTCACGTTCCTCCCTTATCTGTGGACCAAAACGTGTTGGTCGCACATTACCAAACTCTCTGATTTCAGGTTTGCCGTCTGGTCCAATTTTTATGCTATATCCATATACAAATGGTCCTAATTCACGTACAGTGGTCCCATCTGGAAGTTTCTTTTCACGGATATAACTTTTCGGTGCCTTTGAAGTGATTTCTCGGAACTCACGTTCCATGATTTCTTCCATTTCCCTAAATATTTCGTCTATGTCTTCGAAAAACCAACTTCTGAAGAAGGGGTATCTTCTCCATCTTCGCCTAAACCAGCTTGGAAAATCTTCCCAGTCCATGATTATACACCAAACAACAAACAAGAAAGCTATATTATAAAAATTTCGTACAAACTCGACTTTTAAATTATTAAAATTTTACTTGTCCCAACTTTCCGATGAATGTTCCATCTAAAAGGTATAGTTCCGAGAAATCCATATTTATACATCCAGAACGTAAAACAGGCCCAATAAATTCTTTATATTTGTTTTCTCTCGCAACCCTTGCCGTGTTAACTGGCTGACCACCGAGGAAATCGTTAAAAGCCGGAATGATAATAAGTTCAGAAGTTCTAACTTTAACTCCAAACTCCATTTCAAAAACCTCTATGGGACACTTCACCTTCATTTTAACATTCATCCTCTTTAACAAAGAACTAACAAATCTGTTCTGATCAACTTTTGCTTTAACCCAAACCTGACTAGTTATCTTAAATCCTAGAGGGTCACGGAAAACTACAACGGGATGAAGGTGTCCCATTACCAGAGTTTTGCAACTTAAAAGTTCTGGTGAAGGCCAAGTATGACCATGGAACAATCCAACGTCTCCGATTCTTATTCCTGTTGAAGGTAGAATTTCAACATATTCGGGAAGTAAAGGCTCTAAATTTCCATCATGATTTCCCGGAATCACATAGAAATTTTGAAATTTTTCTTTCAATGACTCGAAAAATTCTGGTACGTCCTTCCACTCTTCGATTTCAGCTTTTGCTATGGTATGTTTTACATCTCCAAGCACCAAGAGGTCGTGAGGCTTCGCCTTGGCTATTACTTCTTCAAGTTTTTGTTGAAGTTTAGGAGTTTGTGAAGGTACATGTATTCCTTCTTCAGAGAGTGGAACTTCCCATCCTATGTGGAGGTCAGCTATTACAAGGGTTTTTCTTTTCCCTCTTTTTATGAGAAGTGCTGGAAAAGGCTGAACTGGCTTAATCATCATTTTTCCCTATTTAAAATTTCTAAAATCTTCTTGTGAAGCCTCTTGTTTCCAGCAGCCACTAATGCTATCCTAGTTTGAGGAGTTATTTCAGCTTCAATTTCTTTGCCGTCTGGAGTTGTTATTATTGCTCCAGCTTCCTTCGCAATCAAGTATCCACCAGCAATGTCTAAAGCTCGAAGTTTTCTTCTTAAATCTACGAATCCGTCTGAAACTCCAGCGGCAACAAAACAAAGTTCCAAGGCGTTAGCTCCAAAATACCTCGGATGCTTAGTTATTGAAAGAATTCTCCCAAGTTTTTCACGTAATTTGCCATCTAAAGCCTTGTAAATGTTGACATCAACTCCTAAAACCGAATTCACAATATCATCATTCTGCGAAGACCTTATCCTCTCATCGTTACGGTAAGCGCCCTTCCCTCTTTCAGCCCTATACAAAACGTTATGAACCAAATCCAAGACCACCGCTGCTGTTAAATGACTAAAAAACGGCTTCGTCGCAACAGCAATAGAAGTCGCCGCAAACGGAATTCCATGAGTAGCATTAGTCGTCCCGTCCAACGGATCAGTCACCACATAAAACCTGTCGGGACTTGCACCAATCCTTACTATTCCAGCCTCCTCACTTATTATGGTACAAGAAATTCCAGCTTCCTTTAATTCATTCATAATTGCTTGCTCAGCCTTTAAATCAATAATTTTTGTTAAATCACCACCAGCTCCACGCCCAACTGGTTTCGAAGCTAAGGTTTCACCCAGCAATGGGATAACTGCTTCCCTAACTTTTAAAGCGCATTTCTCAAGCAAATCAAACAAACTAAATTCACATCCGTCCATTAAATGTTCAACGACCTAATAATATGTTACCAAGATAAAATTTCTTCGAAACAGCATCTTAAACTACCCTTAAGAGGCTTTAATAATCGTTCAAATTTGATTCAAAAATGGAATTGTAAGATTCATGAAAGGAGTAAAGACAGCTTTAACGTTAACAACTGGTGCGGCCGCCGGGATTTGAACCCCCGGAACACTAACGCTTGGAGATATCCCCCGCAAACTCCACTTTTTCTAAGCTCGTTTCATTCCATATTAAAACGATATTGCTAAAAATTTTTATTTCACATTTATTTAAATTCATAAAGAATATCACAAAATGTTAGAAATCAATAAGATTTACTAAATTTAGCGTGGTATCGCAGGTACCGAGGATGTGACGGTGATCTTGTCTGATTTTTCAAAGGTTATGTTTCCTATTTTTCCTATTTTTCCGCTTACCGTCAGATTCATTGGAAATGCGAATCCATGAAAGAACTTGTAGTTTCTCGCGTTCTCACCCAAATGGAAGAGGACATATCCGATTATTTCGTGCGAACTGAAGTATGTTGTGAAATCCGGCACTCCATTGTTATTTTGATCGCCAATAGATGTATATATCAGGTGGAGAACTGTTCGGTTATCTTGGATAATTAATGTCACGTTAATGTCAGCGATGTTGAAGAAGCTTTGAATTTCAAATATGCATGTTTCTAAGACGCAAGCTAATTGTTCCATTTCTTTGGTGATTCGCAGCATTTTTGGCTTCAACTGTACGCGGGGAGTGAAAAATTTAAAGTATTCCCTGTTAGCTATAAGAAGCACGTGGCTTCCGTTAACATACTCTGAGAACTTAAAGGGACCCGTACCCACAAGTTGGGGGTCAGGCTGAAATCCCCAAGGCTCAGTTATGTTTTCCCATATATGCCTTGGCAGTATCGGCACCTCCCCCACGTCATAGAGAGACCATATCCTTGGAGAGTTCATGTAAATGATTACGGTGTAGGGGTCAGGGGTCTCGACGTGATCAACGTCCGCAACATGGTGATAGAAGTCTGGAAGTGAGTGCCCCCACATCGGCGCGTCCCAGAATGATTGTATGTATTCGATGGTGAACTTTACGTCCTCAGATGTTAATTTGACACCGTCATGCCAGCAAATGTTATCATTCAGTTCAAAAACAAGCTTCGTGTTATTTCCATTCCATGTTTGCACTTCTACACTCTTGGCTATCCATGGAACAGCCTCCGTAACATTATAAGGATCTCGTTTTATCAGCGTATCATAGATTTTGTCTAACACTAGCCAATCCGAGTACGTGCCACTGCTGCAGACAGGATTTAAGCTTCCTATTTCATACGAAATTCCATACCTAATGGTTCCGCCGATCTTGACATCTTTTGGATGGGCGTTAACAAATGTCCACCAACTGTTGACTCCAAAACTTTCCTCGTTAACCACTCCTCTTAAATCGTTTCTATATGCTTTAACCTTTATAGGTGCCCATAAGGGTATGATGCCCACGATTTCTGCGAGTCTTCTCTGGGCTTCTCTACATGCGACTGCCGCTTCATCTTGATTCGTTGCATATAGAAGTTTTTCAAGCCAGTAATCCAGTTCATCATCGTGAACGTTGTTATAGTTATAACAATAGCCTGGTTTCCAATATTGTTCAGAATGGTAGAGTCCATATAAATAGGTTGGTTCGATGCCCAAACTCCAGCACCCGGTATAGAGATGATAATCGCCATAACACATTACTTTCAGTATCATCTCTTGTATTTCTATCCGGGGTATTTCCACTGGTATTCCCAAACTTAATAGCTCATCTCGGATGATGTAACCCGTAGAGTTCATTTCAGGATGGTCGAATCTCACATAGAATATTAGGGGATCGAGGTCTTGCCCAGCCTTTTCATGTCCTGGCGGATATACTCTAATGAACTGTGCAGATCCAGGTTTTGAAGGATCATAATATGGATTTGGTGTTGAGCCTTGGACGAAGCCAGCTTCATCTAATATATTAGCAGCTTCTATGGGATTATAGGGATAAGCATCCGCATTAGGATTAAACCATTTTTCAAGCCAAGGAAAAATAGGCGTAGTTAACGGCATACCAGAACCATTTAAAATTTCTGTTATAATCCTTGTTCTGTTCACTAAATGCGCTATGGCCTGTCTAAACTGTGTGTAACTTGTTGGAGAGCGCCAGCCTGAATATGTGGGAATCGTCTCATTATTGTTGATGTCGAGCTGATACATAACTGTCTGTGCATATTTTGCCAAAGCTATTGTTTCGTTATATGGCGGCTTAGACCACCTATCAACTAATTCCTTAGGCAATGGCCAATCAGCGATGTGAATTTCATCGGTTTCCAGTAGCTCAAAATCTGCAGGCATTTTAATCAAAAGTTCATCAATTCTCGGTCCAAATTGCGTAGATTCTTCAAACGAAGAGGCCCTTGCAAACACGTAAGCAGTTTCATGTGAAACTTGTCTATTTTCTTGACTTAAAAAGTTCTGTGGAGAAATAAGCAGTAACATCGCAATGATCAGAAATATTGCCCTACACATTTTACTCATATTTTTCTTATCCTTTTTATATTTTAACTTTGCTGAAGGACTAGAAAGAAGAATATAAAACAAAGAGAAATTTAATAAAAAAATAATTGATCAGTCAAGCTAAGCTAAGTAACATCAATTTTGGATTATATTTTCCATTCTTAAACTGTATGGCTCTGCACACGCCATTCTTAAATGGAAGAATGTTGAAAAGTATACTCAGGTATACCAGAGGCTAAAACAACTGTTGAAGTTGATAAAGAATTAGTCAAAGAATCCCCATGAATTAGGCTTAAACGTTTCTAAAGTTTGTGAAAATGCTTTAAAGCGAGCAATAGAGCAAATGAAGAAAGTTTATGGCAAAAATAACTGTGATAAGTGGTGCGGCCGCCGGGATTTGAACCCGGGTCCTCAGCGTGGCAGGCTGACGTCCTAGTCCAGGCTAGACTACGGCCGCATCTGCTTAACCTTTCGCTGGGAAAGTTTAATTAATTTTTCTCAAATGGTTTATGTTTGTTGTGGAAAACATGATTGTAGAAAAGTTTATTGCTAGGAATGGCAAAATCGTGGTGTTGCGAACTCCGAGGTGGGAGGATTTAGACGATTTATTGGATTTTATTAATTCGCTTGTTAGGGAAGAAGCACCTATTTTGGGAACAAGGGAAGTTAGTAGGATTGAAGAGGCGGAATGGCTTGCGAGACGGTTGGTAAGTGTTGAGAAAGGTGAAATGATTTATTTGGTGGCTGAAGTTGATGGTAGGGTTGTGGCTGGTGCAGAAATAAACATGCATAAGGGGCATAAAAGCCATGTTGGAACTTTGGGAATAGCTGTGAAAAATGGTTATAGAAGAATTGGAATTGCCACGAAGCTTATGGAAGTACTAGTTCGAGAAGCTAAGAAGCATGGTTTAAAATTGATAGTGCTTGATGTTTATGAAAACAACTATCCGGCTAGGGCTTTGTACAAAAAGTTTGGATTTAAAGAAGTTGGAAGGGTTCCGAAGGCAATTTTTTGGAAAGGGGAATATGTAGATGAAATTCGAATGGCATTAGACATAAGCTAAATAGGCGGCATAACTTTCTTTCTCTCTTTTAACGGAAGCTTGGACCACTTTTCGAACTCCTTACTTGGCGGATACCTTTCATATAACTTGTCTCTTATTGCTTCTAACAACCTATTTTTTAAACCTAAAAACTCCGCTGCTGTTAAGACTTTATGGGATTTTTCATTTGCTTTTTCAAATACTCTTTCCACGTTTTCCTTCCATTTTTCATCTCTTAAAAGGTGATGTTCCAAAATCGTCAATGGTACTTTTTCGGCTATTTTTTCCAAATTTCGAACAGCCACAGTTATCTGTTCTTCTTTCACTCTAAAACCTGAAAGATAAAGCGGTGGTCCACCTATTATGAGCATGTCTGGCTTCATGTCCAGAATTTTATCCAATGTTGGACTATACATTGGTCCCTGCACATCTGGTGCAAACATCACCCTTTCATTTTCATGTTGAATCGTTACCATTAGAAGCCATCCTAACGCCGTGTTTTCTTGTCCATGAAAAACTGGTTCAGAAAAGATTAGTTTAGTTTCGCCAAAATTAAACGTTTTTCCATCAGCTACTTCAATTTTTTTAGCGGCTTTTCCACTTGTCTTGGTAAACATCCATCCCCTTCGACGTTGATTAAAATTTATCTTCTCTTTGTAATTTTTGACCAGCACTGTCTTGTCTTTGTATATTTGCCGAGCTGTTTCATTATTCGTCCAGTTATAACACCAATCCACGTAGGAAGGCGTATGATGGTCGAAATGATAATGACTTATAGTTACTACCTCTGCTTTTTCAGCCGCTTTTCTTATCTTCTCTCTAGCTTCAATTATCGCTTTATATTCAAGTGGATGTGGTGGGAAACCAAATCTGTTTGGAGCTAGAGATACTCCTGCATCAAGAAGTATTTTAATGTCTACGGTTTCCACAAAAGTTGCCATAGACCTAACGCCTAAGCTTTCCGCCGCTAAAGGAACAACCCTAATTTTTTTAAGCATCGAATTTCAAACCGTTAACGTAGACTATATATTTTTATTCATGATATTAATTAGTGTTTGTCGGTGGGCAATGACGACTCTGGCCCCCCTGAACTGAATGATTGAGATCTTGAGTGCGGAAGCCCACCAAACTAATTTTTAACTTGATAAACTACTTATTGCTAGGAAGGCTGAATGGTGAAAAGAGAAATATGATATACTCCAGCGTTTTCAAGGATGAAAGCAAACTTGACCTAAGCTATGTTCCATTAAGACTCGTTCACAGAGAAAAACAGCTCAACCTTTTATACCAATTCTTCCGCCTACTAATTGAATCTCCAGGTGAAATGTCCCATAGGGTTTTGATAACTGGAAAAGTTGGAACTGGAAAGACGGCTTTAGCGCAAAGGTTTGGTCTTAACCTCATGGCTGAAGCCAGAAGGAGAGGTATTAACCTTAATTATTTACATGTGAATTGTCGAGAATGCAAAGGCAAATTCTTCCTTATTTTACAAAGGGTTATTACTGCTTTTAGACCCAACTTTCCTAAGAGAGGTTATTCCACAGAGGAACTGCTCCAATTTTTAATGGAAATGCTGGATGATAAGAATGCTTATCTGATTTTAGCTTTAGACGAACTAGAATCTCTAATTGCTAATGAAGGAACCGAGGCGGTTTATAAGCTTACACGCATTCATGAATCGAGGCTTGGCAAACCATCAAGGCTTTCACTTATCTGCATACTTCGGGAAATCGAATATTTAGAAAAGCTTGATGAAAGCACAAGGAGCACCCTTCAGAAAAACATAATACATCTCGAAGAATACTCGAAACATCAACTAGTAGATATTTTAAGAGAAAGAGTCAAACTTGCTTTCAAACCCAACACAGTCTTAAATGAAGCAATCGAATTAATTGCTGAACTCGCCGAACTCGAAGGTGGAAATGCACGTTATGCTATAGAACTTCTATGGAGAGCAGGAAAATATGCAGATGCAAATGGACTCTTCGAAGTTATTCCTGAATGTGTTCGGGAGGCATCCGCAAGCGTTTATCCAACCATACGGAAAGATGAAATTGCAGATTTAGACTTACACGAACAATTATTATTGCTGGGAATAGCACGAGTTTTTCAGCAATCGGCGAAGGCATATATAAAAACTAGTGAAGCCGAGGAAGCTTATGCTGTTGTTTGCGAGGAGTACGGTGAAAAACCAAGAAAGCATACTCAATTTTGGAATTACCTTAGGAAACTTTCAGCTTATGGAATACTTCGTATACAAGTTTCAGGTAAAGGACAGAGGGGAAAAACAAGTTTAATTAGCCTTCCATATATTCCAGCGTCAGAGCTTGAAAGGTTACTTACCATTATTGTTGAAAAAAGGTGAGAGAAAGGTTATGTTAGAAATAGAAGATATTTTTTCTTCTCGTGGCAAAATTAGAATTTTGAAGGTTTTGGTTGAATTGGAAGAGGTGCATATTAAGGAGCTTTCTAGACGTACAAAGCTTAACCATAAGGTGATTAGCGAATATCTAACTTTTCTTGAAGGATTAGGAATAGTTAAACAGAAAAAATTCGGTAGGATACGTTTTGTTAAACTTAATGAGGGTAACCCGTATGTAAGACTTATTCAAAGGTTCATTAATGAATGGCAACAAATAAAACAAGTTTAGCCTTAAATACCTTGTTAATTCGGTGTGAGTGTGAAGTTTGATTTACGAAAAATTTAGAAGTCAAATAGCAGAATTTGAGGAAATACTTCAAAAATTGGCAACCGAAATAGCAAGCGGAATAATTTTCGAAAGACTCCAACCCATGGAAATCTGGAAGAAAACAGAAAATTCAACCAATAGACTCATAGAACTAAATGAAAGTCTAAAAGACATGATGCTGATGCTAAAGCCCGAAAAGGAACCAACAATAAACAAATATTACCTAAACATGGCTCAAACTCTGAAAAACTTCAAGGAGATTTTATTTCAGAAATCCCCAGAACCATTGGCAAATTCAAAGCTTGCATTTGAACAGTTAAGAAAAGCCGTAACCGACGGTTCCGATTACCTAATTTTAATGAGAGAAATACGGGACAACCCATCTCCCATAATCGACACAATTTTACGATTGAGGGAAGCAGCCCAAACTAAAGGACCAGTAATCACCATTCAAGCCTCAGAAGACCTACAACCAATTTTAAATCGTATATTTCAAAGAATAGAAAAGTTAAGGGCTTCCTTACTTATGGCTGAAAAAGCATTAGCCGAAGTTAAACATCAAATAAAACTTCTTGAAGAAGAAAGCTTACATTTTAGCACAGAAAAGAAAGCTTTAGAAAAATCCGAACAAAACTATGAGCCAAAAAAGGAAGAAAAGGAGAAAAAACAACTTTCGCTCTCTCAATTTAGGTCAAAAGGAGAATAAAATAATGAGTATGGTTGATATCACGGGAAAACCAGAGGTTTACCGAGAAGCCACAGCAACAGGAATTATTAAACTCAGACCAGAAACAGTCGGTTTAATTAAGCAGAACAAAATAGAGAAGGGTAATCCAATTGAAATAGCGAAGATTGCCGGAATACTTGCGGCAAAAAACACATGTAATTTGATACCTTTATGTCATCCCCTACCATTAACAAACGTTAAAGTCGAAATTCAAATCGAAGATAAAGAAACTCTTAGGGTAACAACCACCGTTAAAACTCATGCCCAAACGGGAGTTGAAATGGAAGCTTTAGTAGGAACCGCTACCGCTTTGCTCACGATCTGGGATATGGTTAAAACGTATGAAAAGAACGAGTTTGGGCAATATCCACACACGGTTATTGAAGGAATCCGTGTAGTAAAAAAGCTTAAGGAAGAGGAAAAGTTTGGAAAGTAACACCACAAAGATGCATAAGAAACATGCTCCCAAAACCCTAGGCTTCGCTGTAATAGTGGTTAGTACAAGCCGATACGAAAAGGCTAAAACCGGAAAAATTGTAGAAGACCCTTCTGGAGACTTAGCAGTTTCTCTCATTGAAAAAGCTGGACATAAAGTGATTTTTAAATCAATTATTCCAGACAGCCAAGCCATGATTCGAACCGAGCTTAGAAAGGCAATGTTATCTAAAGAAGTAGATGTAATCGTTTTCTGTGGTGGAACTGGAGTAAGTCCTTCCGACGTTACTATTGAAACCATTGAGCCCTTTCTGGAGAAAATTCTGCCTGGATTTGGAGAATTATTCCGTTGGCTTAGTTACCAAGAAACGGGGTCTGCTGTCATTTTAAGTCGTGCTTTAGGAGGAGTTACCGAAGGAAAAGCTGTTTTCTGCATTCCTGGTTCTCCTCGAGCTGTTAGGCTTTGTTTTGAAAAACTTATATTACCCGAAGCATCTCACATCGTAAAGCATGCACGTGAAAGGTGATGGTTCTAAAGGACCGTTTTGGGCGTCCAGTCCTCAACCTACGCGTTTCAGTTACCCAACGCTGTAATTTGCATTGTTCTTACTGTCACAGAGAAGGTCAAGAGAAGACCGTTGAAAACAAAGTTGTTGAGATGTCTGTTGATGAAATTGTTCGTCTTGTTAAAATTGCAGTTAGAATGGGAATGAATCGTGTAAAGCTTACTGGTGGCGAACCCTTAGTTCGAAACGACATTTTAGAAATTGTAGAAAGTTTAGGGAAGATTTCAGGCTTGAAGGATTTGTCAATGACTACTAACGGAACCCTACTGGCAAAATATGCTGAGGAACTCTACCAGAAAGGATTAATGCGAGTTAACGTGAACATTCCGACTTTAAATCCGGAAACCTACTCAAAGCTTACTGGCGGAAGGCTTAGAGACGTTTTAGAAGGTATAAAAGCGGCAGTTGATGCTGGGCTTTATCCCGTAAAACTTAACATGCTTATTTTGAAGGGTGTAAATGATCATGAGGTTTGGAGTATGGTAAATTTTGCGTCTAAAACTGGAACTATTCTCCAATTGATTGAGCTTGAGCCAATAAATATAAGCAAATCCTACTACCTACAACATCATTGTGCACTTGACGATTATGAATTAGAATTGGGAAGGAAAGCTATAAGTGTTGAAACTAGGCGTTTTATGCATAACAGACGGATTTACCATTTGCCAGAAGCTAAAGTTGAAGTTATCCATCCGATGGAGAACACTGAATTTTGTGCTCATTGCACAAGACTGCGAATAACAAGTGATGGAAAATTGAAGCCATGTTTAATGAGAAACGATAACCTCGTGGATGTTTTAACACCCCTACGTAACGGTGCAAGCGATAAAGAGCTCGAGCAACTTTTCCTCGAAGCTATAAGAAGAAGAGAACCATTTTTCAGTATAGAAAGAAAAGGAACTGGACAAAAGAAGGAAGAACTTTAGGCTGTTTAATCTTCAAAATTTACTGTGTAAGTTGTCTTGACTAATTCTTCCCACTTAGATACGCTTTCATATGTTCATTTAAGTCAAGCCATTCTGCAATTTTATTCGCCATTTCAGAGTTGTTTTCAAATATTATGCGAAGGTAAGGTATGTATTCTTTTATGGCTCTTGTTGCGGAAATATGGCATTTTCGCTTAATTTTTTTGGCAATGGCTGCTCTTAGTTCTCTTTCAGCTTTTGTTTTTGAAAGCCATTTTATTCTTTCCGGAAATCTTAATGGAACCCATCCTGCTGGTTTTGTTCTTTTCCTAGCCATTGCAACTCCTGCAGTCATGAAGTCTATTACGTAGCTTTGGAGCTTCCAGTCTTGGGTTAAGCGTATTCTTCCGCGGTATAAATCCGCCTTTGCAAGGGATTCCATGGCTTCTGCCAAATCTTGCGGGTCACGTATATGGTATGGTAAATTCTCGTAGACCCATTCGAAAAGCATATCTAAATCTACATCAGCCATTGCAACTGCTCTTTTTGCTCCATCGCAGGTTCTAGAATAGAAAATTAACCGTAAAACTTCAAAGATTTTCTCTTTTCTGTCGCGGTAAGCCAGCCAAGAAACATCATCGAAGGTTAGGCGTTTTTTACCTTGCGCCAACGCTTGTAAATCGTTTATTGCTGAGCGTACATCACCTTGGGAGCGTTGAGCTATAAACCTTAACGCGGCTTCTTCAGCGTTAATTCCCTCGAGCATGCAGATTCTCTGTAAAAGCCTTTGGACTTCACGAACACGAGGTTTTTTAAATTCAATCATCAAGCAAAGTTGACGTAACGCTGTAAATCTAGGATCGTAAGGATCGTTGGCAATCAAAATTATTGGGCACTTTGCAGTTTTTACGATGTTCATTATTGCTTTAAGACCGCCAGCATCTTCTCTGCCAGTTATTCCATCCAGTTCATCCAGCAAAATTAGACGTTTTCTTCCAAATAGGGTTCCGTACTGTGAGGCTAATCCAGCAAAACGTTGGATAGCTTTTTCAGTTCGGTAATCACTTGCATTTTTCTCAACAAGCTCCATCTTCAAATCGTTAGCTAACGCTTCAACCGTAACAGTCTTTCCTATGCCAGGCGGACCATAAAGAAAAGCAGCGCGTTTTTTAGGAATCCCTTTATCCCAAGATTTTACCCATTCAACAAGTTTTTGAATTGCTTCCTTATTGCCAATAACTCCTGCGAGGGTTCTAGGTTTATGCTTAACTGTCCAAGCAGTCCACATCGATTTAAACACCATGCGATTAGGTTTCTTTGCCGATTTGATAGCCCGCTTCAACTAACTGGGCTAGTAAAGCGCTTAGTTGTACTTCTTCGTCTGCACCTTGAGTTATGCGGAAGTCTATTTCACCCACAATATCAGCTAGCTTAATTTTCCATGCTTCTGGAACGTCGAGTCTAAAAATTTCGGTGTGGATTTGACGTACTATGTCTGAGGCTGCGACTCCATAACGGAAAATCATTTCCCGAAGCTTATCTCTGGCTTTTATAAAATCGCCTTTCATCGCAAGTTTAATCATTTCTCTAACGTCAACGGGATTTGCATGTCCTACAACCGAATAGACTACTTCAGCGTTAACTGGCTTTCCAAGCGAAGCTGCTGCTTGCAAAGTGTTAATTGCTTTCCTTAAATCTCCACCGCAAACCTCGTAGATAGCATCTAAACCATCTTTTAAAAGCTCAACTTTCTCGTTTTCAGCAATATACATTAAATATTTATCATGTTCTTCTCTAGGCAAATAGGTGAAACGGAAAGGTGCACAGCGAGACTGAATAGGCTCAATTATTCTTCCACTGTAGTTGGCAATAAGAATGAAACGACAAGTTTCAGTATAACGCTCCATTGTTCTTCTTAAGGCTTGTTGAGCATCAGCAGTCATATTATCCGCTTCATCCAAAATCAAAATTTTAAATGGAATCTCACCCATCGACCTAGCTCTAGCGAAAGTCTTCACCGTTTCTCGAATAACATTAATGCCCCTTTCATCACTTGCATTAAGCTCCATCAGATATTCACGGTAAACCTCACCATACAAGTCATGAGCCAAACATAAAGCCGCCGTGGTTTTCCCGGTTCCAGGCGGCCCAGCAAAAATGCAATGCGGAATATTCTTTGCTTCAACAAAGCTTTTTAAACGTTGAACTATATGCGATTGATTAACCATCTCATCTAGGCTTTTCGGTCTATACTTCTCCGTCCACATCTCAAAACTCAATCGAACCAACCTCCCTTGTTGCTTAAACTAGAATGTTAAATAAATAATTAGCCTTTTTCTCCATAGTGAGAAGTACATAAAATAACATCAAAAATATCGATAACTCCATCTTCTTTTAAATCTGAATTCGGATTAAAAGTCGGGTCTCCTCGTTTTGCTCCGTAAATTCCAGTTATAAGTATCACATCGATTATGTTGACTTCTTTATCTCCGTTAACGTCGCCAGGAATTGTAACGTAAACTTCATCATAGAGTATATTATCATCTGTTTCGGACTCGTTTAGAACGGGCCACGCGTAAACAATTACAGTGTATTGGCCTATATCAAAACCAGATGTGTTCCAGATGAATGTGATTATCGTTGATGTGGCATGTTTAAGGTTTATGTTCTGTGTTTGGATAGAAACCGTCTTGTTGGTGGCTTGTGATTCTACGTAGAATGTTAAATTGAATGTTTCATCGGTTGTGCCTAGGA
>JAOZNA010000056.1:9254-10811 GCA_029934005.1 Candidatus Bathyarchaeota archaeon | reverse complement strand
TTCCAAGCTGTTTGGTTGTTCTTCCAACTTCTTGGAAAACAAAGGTGATAGTTCCTTTCTCTCTATCGTAATCGGCTATTGTCAGAGGGATTCGTTCACCTTCCTTTCGCACACGTAAGATTATGAACTGTCCTGGCTGAGCTTTCTTTGCTATTTCAGGCGCTGAAATCTTAAAAAGCTTAATTTTTGGGGCTAATTCTCTTTTTTCAACTATCTTAAACATTATTCTCCCTCCTATGCAAACTAGAAAGCTTATCTGAGAAAGTTTTAAGCAAAGATTCAAACTGGTTAATGTATATAGGTGTGGATTTGCAAACCTCAAATTTTTCCTTTAAACCTAGGTTTTCGAGGATTTTCTCCAAAGCGTCAGCATTCTGCCCAGCAATTTTCGTTCCTTTTTCAAGCTTGCATTTATCTTCTGGACAGACTATTGCTAAAACTCCGTCAAATCCGGAATAGAGGGCTTCAACAACGTAAGCGGGGTCTAATCCTTTAAAGCATGGAACTTCAATTATGGCAGTGTTTTCGTTAAGCAGTCCGTTTTTAACTTTATCCAAGGCTGAAAACTCCGACCATTGACAACTGAAAACAAGGATTGTTGGCTTTCCATTTTTTGCCTTCGCCTCCTTAGTGGATAAGCTGTATTTTTGGATAAGTTCCGAGATGTGGTCGTATTCGTATCCCTCAATTTGGATGGCTCTATGTGGACATGCAGATGCGCATGCACCACAACCGACGCATAATGCTTGGTCGATAACTGGTGTTCCACTAGGCTGAAGTTCGATGGCGTCATAAGGGCAAACAAATGCGCATTTACCGCATCCAACGCAGTTTTCTGTTATGTAAACTGCCTTCATCGAATTAATATAATATGTGATTGTATCTTCGCCGAATCCAAGTTTCTTCAAAACCATGTTTAGAAGCATAAGACGCTTTTGGCTTGTTTCACTTCCACGCTTGAATCTGCAGAATTCTTCGTCGCATTGAACAACAACTATTTTTTCAACTCCACTCTTTAACGCTTTTAAATAAAATTCTGGTGGAACACGTCCAGCACATGGAATTCTAAGCAAAATGTAGTCCTTATAGCCTTGTTGAGCCAAAAATTCCCTTGTCTTATCTGATGGTGGAGGGCTTCCACCACGGCAGACAACAGCTACCGTTTTGTGCGTGGTTTCTTTCATTCGCTGAACCACATAATTTAACAGCGCATCCGGTTCATAGTATAGGAGTTCAATTGCAGACGCTGGACATGCGCTAAAACATAATCCGCAAACTTGGCATTTTTCAACGTCTAAAATAAGCTTATTTTGTTCTTCGTCCACTTGAATTGCATTGAAAGGACATGTTGCTGAACAAATCGAACAAACAGAACAGTTTTCTTCTTCAATTTTGATGGCGCATATCTGTTCTTGATTCAATTTCCCAGCCTCTCATTAAATGGTCGATAGAGAAACTTCAAAACACCTACTAAATTAATAATTGTTTCGTGTCTCCAGCATTCTGTTATGCATGTTATAAAAATAATATCCTAATTCCAGACGCTATGCTCTAAAA
>JAOZNA010000056.1:0-9154 GCA_029934005.1 Candidatus Bathyarchaeota archaeon | reverse complement strand
AGCTCAAAGTTTTCCAGAACTTCTGGATGTATCTCACCTAAAATACCGATTTTTCTACCATTATAATTTATTGATGCAACTCTCCCGGCTATAAAGCTTGGATTTTTGGTTTCGTAGACTTCCCATTTCCTTAGTCCTAAGTTTAAAAGTAAAGCATCCACTACCGAACGTATTTCCGTATAGTTCGCATTTGCGTGAGCGGAAACAGCTGCTAGGTGAAGTCTACGCTCACTCATTGTCTCAGCTTTCAAATTTACTTTAATTACGTCTGAAACTTCAAATAGGCGTT
This sequence comes from Candidatus Bathyarchaeota archaeon, assembly GCA_029934005.1. Taxonomy (GTDB): domain Archaea; phylum Thermoproteota; class Bathyarchaeia; order Bathyarchaeales; family WUQV01; genus JAOZNA01. Next base: position 8,865 of record JAOZNA010000056.1, on the reverse strand, counting down.
GGGGATAGCTCTCATGCTTGTTATCGCTTAAATTCTTCATTAGGCATGGCAATAACTGCTCACGTACTATTGAATATTCGGTTGAGACGGGATTTGCGAGCCTAATGGTTTTTGGAGTTTTCCGCCTCATTTTTACATACTGGACTGTTTCATTGGTTAGTATGAAATTCATTACCTCAGTGAATCCAAGTCCTATCATAATTTGTCTGACTTTATTTGCAAGCTTACTTATTGAATGCTGTTCTCCAACCAACGTTGTTGCAGGTAGAGTGGGTTCCAAGTTGTAGTAGCCATAACCAATTGCAACTTCTTCTACTAAATCTATTTCATGAAGAATGTCGATTCGATAAGCTGGAATATGAACTTCTATGGTTCCATTACCCAAGCTAAAGGCGTCCAATCTGCATTTTCTTAAGCATTTTATGGCTTCTTCTTCATTCAATTTTAATCCTAAAACCTTATTTGCGTATTTTAAGCTCAGTTTCATTTTCTGCGGAGACAAATTAGGCGTTATGATTTTTCTGTTTGGATAATTTACGCTAATTGCTTCTACTTTTCCACCTAAATCAGCTAGGGCAGTAACGAGTACGTTAAGGCTGTTTACCACGGAGTTAAAATCGGTTCCAGTTACATCAATAAATAGATTTCTAGTTTTCTCATCAACCTTTGTTAATTCTCCATTTATTATTGGGGGAAATGAAAGAACTCTTTTGTGTTTGTCTATTAAAAGTGGATAGCGTGGTGCCCAGTCAACCAAGTGTCGGTAGGCAATTCCTTTCTCATGTTTCTCAAGAATTTCTTTTAAGCTCATTTCCTCTTCTTTGTCGAGTGGAACAAATTTTACTTCGTCTGGATGAACCGTGGTGTAGGTGAAAGGGGGTTCAACGACATCCAGATTATGAACACCTATTGAGGCTTTTTTACGGTCTCTTCCAATTCCCCAGTGAATGTCTTCTTGCATTTCCATAAGTTCCCTAACGGACTCTTCATCAAGGCTTAAGTTTCGAATTACGGCACCTACAATGTATGGTCTAACCTTTGAAACAGTTTCATCAACGTTTAATTCTACGTTTCCCCTCTCAACGCTATAGGTTATTAAACCAATTTCCCACTCTAAAATCCCTTTAAACGCCCTTGCAACACCAACTTGACTCGAAAAGTCAATTCTGTTAGGATTATACTCGATCTTGACATAATCGCTTCCAACTTCTTCTATGTCAACACCTATCCATGGAATCCAACGAGTCAACTCTTCTAAAGATAGTGAACGTCCTAAAAGTCTGTTGAAACGATCCAGTTTTAGGGTGATTACCGGCATAGTGGAGTCCTCCTCAACCAGCCTAAATTGTTCTTGTAAAGCAAACGTATATCTTCTAAGTCCAGCATAATCATGGCTAAGCGGTCAAATCCTAACCCCCACGCTAAAACAGGATATTTTATTCCCATGGGAGCCAAAACTTCGGGTCTAAACATTCCCATACCGCCCATTTCCATCCAAGTATTAAGTTTTGAAATGTAAACTACAGCTTGCGCCGAAGGCTCCGTGTAGGGGAAATAGGACGGCCAAAAAACAACTTTTTCGATGCCAAGCTTTCTGTAAAATTCCTTAATTGTTCCGATTAAATCTCGGAAAGTTACATCTTTGTCCATGATTATGCCTTCAATCATGTTAAGCTCTGCCAGATGCTTATAGTCAAGCTTCTCATTTCTGAAAACTCTGTCAACCGAGAACACCCTTACCGGAGGCTTCTTATGTTTAGACAAATAACGAATTGTTGTAGCAGTAGTATGAGTTCGTAAAATGAGTTTTCTTGCAACTTCATGACTCCACTTGTATCTCCACCCCTTAGAACCCGTAATCCAACCGTCTTCATGTGTTTTAGCCACTTTCTCAACAACACTTTTTCTCGGAAGTTTACCAGCTTCTGGATAAGCCAAATAAAAAGTGTCATGCATTTCCCTTGCCGGATGGTCTTGAGGCTGGAACAAAGCATCGAAGTTCCAGAAAGCAGTTTCAACAATCGGCCCTCTTATTTCTGTGAATCCCATCTCAAGAAATATTTCCCTCACCCACTGGAGAAGTTGCTGTAATGGATGAGTTTTTCCCGGATAAACTGGCGGCCCTGGCGCAACTACGTTGAATTTTCTAAGTTTTACGGTTCGCCATTTTCCAGAAACAATTAGTTCGGGTGTAAGCTGGCTTACTTCCTTAACTGGTTTGATTCCACGTTTGATAAGTTTCCAGCCATCATTGGTGAGTTCAAGTTCACGTATTGTTCTTTCCTCAATTGTAACGAGTTTTCGACTTCTAAGCGTAAAAACCGTTTCTCTAAGTTTTGGGCTTAAATCTTCAATTTTTATACTGCCTTTTTCGTTCAGCATTGTTAAAAGTTGTTCATCATCCATTAAAGGTGGACTTCGCTTAAAGGAAGTTTTCAAAATTTTCTTAGCCTTGTCGTATTCTGCCCACTTCTTACGGATTAGCCAGCCGAGTGCCACTGATAAGAACCTTTTTTCAAGTTTGGCATGCCTAACAACCTCATCTAAGCTTGCTTCACCTCCAAGTTTAATCAATGAATTCAACAGACGCCTTTCAGGCATTCCTTTAATTGCGTAAGTTTTTCCCTCATTTGTGATTTGAGCATATGCCAAAACCATCTCATTTATTTTAATCAAATTTTTACTTGAAAGAGAAAGAGCTGCACGCATAACAGCTGCATGAGCCAGTCCACTTCTTTCCATAATTTTATCTACTTCGGCTTTTCCGCCAAGCTGTTTTAAAGCAAGCAGAGTTTTTTGTTCATTTTCACGTAGCTCCACCGTTCATTTTCCTCCCGAACTCACCAAACATAAAGCATGAAATTTGGTGGTATGGTTTAGCGTTTTTAGGATAAAAGCACTGCTGAAAATGTAACCTACTATTTTTCGAGAATTACCAGCTAAGTCGTTGGAAATTGGCGAGGCATCACCTCATCCAGCCACACTAATATAGACGTTAAGACCCTTTTATGTTTTATTTCAATAGCTACTCAACTTGCAGAATTTCCCTAGCTTTATCAATGTATTTTTTCCTTTTCTCTTCAAGATTCTTAACAAACTTTAGGACTATATCAATGGTCTTCTGCTTGCATTCTCCGCAGATGATGTTTCCAGATTTACAGTCGCTATAAAGTTTGGCTACTTCTTTATCGTCTTCTATAAAATGGAACATGTTTATTGCGTAGACACTGCAAACTTCTGGAATTCCACCTAGCTCTCGTTGTTCCTTGACAGTCGGTCTACCACCAGTAAAAGCATTAGAAATCTTCTTTGCGATGGAAGCTGGCGGTTCATGCAATGTAAAATAGCTCATTGGATTCCGTTTACTCATTTTAGGCGATCCATCCAACCCTTTTATAAGCTTGTGATAAGTTGAAGATGGAAGAATGAAACCGAATTTCCTCTTGAATTTCTGGGCTAAGTCACGTGTAAATCTGAGATGCGGATCTTGATCCACACCAACTGGAATAATAGTTGGTTTTGGACCTCCAAAATCCTCATGCTGCGGTAATAGTATGTCTCCTGCTTGTATTAAGGCAGAGAAGTATAAGCCTATGTTTCGTTCTCCATAAATTGCTTTTATGGTTGCCAGAGTGACTTTTCTTGCAAATATCATGGCAAAGTTGCGTACTCTCATTTCTTTTGACTGCATGTAAATGTAGGCTTTTTTGGGATCAAGTCCTAAAGCCAAAACATCCGCTATGTTTCCAACAGCTATTTTTTCGCTTTTTTCGAATGGAATATTATTATCTTCGTAGGCTTCGATGTCTGCTACGCAATAGAATGTTTTTGCCCCTTGATTCTGGAAATAGATTATTTCCCTAGCCGTCATTAATGTGCCTAGGTGAAATTCTCCCGTAGGCTTTATTCCACTTAAAACAGCAAATTCCTCCTTATTTTTCATCGCTTCAACGATTTTTTCAAAATCTCTATGTCCAAAGATTATTCCACGCCTCATAAACATGTTAGGATTTGGTATTTTGGAAAGCAATTGCTTGAAAGGTTTAATTCCAAAGTCTTTGTAGAGCCTACTGTAATCTTCGATCTCCGTTATTCCCCAAGGGTCGAGCCTAGCTTTCTCTTCTTTACCCAATTTCTTTTCCCTTCCAATTTTGCAGTTCTATAAGGCTTAAAAACCTTTTAAATTTAGGCTTATTACTAACCAAAACAAAAAAGCATTTTTCGGAATCGGCTAATACCAGTCCAAGGCGTGCACCTAAAACATGAAATATAGGAACGGATACTTAAATTTTCTGAAGGGAAGGTAAAATATGGTTGAAACTAAGCTTGATGTTAGTTTAGATTTAGCTTATAGGCTTCTACATCCAAGAAACACCGTTCTTGTGACATGTGCTGGCAGTAATGGAAAGCCAAATATAATTACCCTCGCTTGGTCAATGCCGGTTTCACGGGATCCACCAATAGTTGCAATCAGTATTGCTCCAAAACGTTATTCACACAAATTAATAGAGGAAACAAAGGAGTTTGTGATCAACATTCCAACTATAAGCATCCTTAGGCAAACATTTTATTGCGGAAAAACTTCGGGTAGGGATGTTGACAAATTCAAAGAAAGCGGATTAACTCCAGCTCCTGCCAAAAAGGTTAAAGTCCCAATAATTAGAGAATGCGTAGCACATTTGGAATGTAAGCTCTTAAATCAGTTTGAAATTGGTGATCACACCCTTTTTGTAGGTGAAGTAATCGCAGCCTATGCAAATAATGGTATTTTTGACAAGGTTTTCGATGTAGCTAAAGCTAAACTTGTATATCATATGGGCGGTAACAAATTTGTAACTTTACAGGATGAAATAATGGAAGTTTAGGTCAGCTGAGGATGGAAGTAAAATATAGGAGCCTCTTGGGTTATAAATCTTGAAGGCAGCTTTATCAGCGAAGGTAACTTCTACATCAACTGATGGTGAATTCCAAAAAGGATGATTGTTAAGTTAAAAAGGTAAATTTTAATCTTCGTAGACTTCGCCTGGTTTAAGAATAACAACTTTTGTACCGATAGCTTTTTCCTCAATATTTTTGACAAATTCATCAGCAGTTTGAGTTAGAACCGGAAATGTCATGTAATGCATTGGTATCACAACCTTAGGTTTTATAAGACTTGTTGCTACCGCTGCTTCATAGGGTCCCATGGTGTAATATCCACCAATTGGAAGTAAAGCGATGTCTGGGCGATAGAGTTCACCAATAAGCTTCATATCGCTGAAAACTCCAGTATCGCCTGCATGGTAAAGTGTTCTGTTTTTTCCCTTTATTATAAAACCAGTTGGTGCTCCGCAACTTGCTGTATGAAATGCTTGAACTAGCGTGATTTTTAATCCGGCTATTTCTATGGTTCCACCAATGTTAAAGCCTACAACCTTTTCTACTCCGTTTTTCTGTGCATAATTGGCTAGTTCGTAGGTTGCAATGAATGTTGCTCCAGTCTTTTTACATATTTCAACTGAATCACCTAGGTGGTCACTGTGGTCATGGGTTACACATATAATGTCTGCGGTGTTTATGTCCGCAGTTGTACATGCGGCTTTTGGGTTTCCAGTTAACCATGGGTCTATTAGAACGGTTTTTTCGTCTATTTTAATTTCAAATCCGGCGTGTCCTAACCATTTTATTTTGACCATGGTTTATTAACCCCCAAACCTTTTAATTTGTTCTTACATTTAAATGAAACCGTGTGGAAGCATGAGTTTGTCTGGTGAAGCTTTAAAGAAGTATCGGGAAGCTGGAAGGATAGCTGCTGAAGTGCGGGGGGAAATGAGAAAGTATGTGAAAGAGGGAATGCCCATAATTGATGTATGTGAAACAGCTGAGTCTCTAATCAAGGAGTTGGGTGGAAAACCAGCCTTTCCATGTAATGTTTCAATAAATGAAATAGCAGCTCATTATACCTCACCACCAAATGATGAAAAAATTATTCCAAAAGGAGCCATAGTAAAAGTGGATATAGGTGTGCATATTGATGGCTACTTAGCCGATACAGCCACTACAGTATGTTTCAATCCTCAATACCGCGATATGGTTAGGACAGCGGAAGAAGCTTTGCATAAGGGAATAGAAATAATTAGAGACGGGCTTTCAACTTCAAAGTTTGGAGCAACAATTGAAAAGGTAATAAGGGAAAGAGGGTTTAAACCAGTTTCTAACCTTACTGGTCACATGATTAGCAGATTTTTGGTTCACGCAGGCAAATCCCTACCTAACGTTTCGCATATGTTTGGCTTCAAACTTAAGAAAGGACAGGTTTTTGCGATTGAACCATTCGTAACCGAAATTGATTCCGTAGGAAAGGTTAGAGAAGGGAAAATTGTAACAATTTTTCGTTTTAATAAGAAAAAATCCTTAAAAGATTTGTATTCGAAGAAACTTTTTTCGTTTATTGAGAAAAACTTTAGAACTTTGCCTTTTTGTGAAAGATGGCTAAAAAATGTTGTTCCAAAACAGCATTTTTCAAAGGCTTTTCAAAATCTTTTATCATCAAAATGTTTGTTTGGTTACCCAATCTTTATTGAAGCCAGCAACAAAATGGTTGCTCAAGCCGAGCATACAGTAATTATAAAAGAAAACGGATGCGAAGTTTTAACCGAGTTATAACCATTTTTCTTCCTTTTTCTCTTTTACTTCTCGGTATATTGCTGAAATATACATTTTCTCTTTACATTTTGGACAGGTATCTTCAACCTCTTTAAATATGTAGTCGCCTCTTTGGAATTCACGAATGTTTTTGAAGCCGCATTTTTCACATGTGATCGTTGTCATTATTGGAGGAGGTTTTATGGCAATTCTTATTCTTCTCCTTGTTTGGGAAAGCATGTAAGCCGATATGGAAAGCCCGATAAAGCCTACAATTAGAAAGTAGGTTGCGCTTAAATCATCATTTGCCAAAAAAGCTTCTATGGAAATGTATATGGAAAGGAATGAAAGGATTAGGGTTATGAATATTACTACAAGTACCAGAAGAGAAATCTTTGAAGTTTGACCTTCTGTCATTCTACTCATGCTCACTCACATCCTCTATTGACCTATTCCTATTGTGTTACCTATTCCAGCAATAACTACCGTATCACCTTCTTTTGTCCTTTCCCTTATAACCCTCTTTATACGTTCTATAGCCGCATCTGCTGCTTCATAGATTTCCTTACGCATAGGCGAAATCGCATCTCCAACATCTTCCTTTATAATAACAGCGTTAACTGGAACTTTATATTTCAAGAAGGTTTCTTCAACTTTGAATTTCTCTACGCCTGGACCGCCTATTGCCACGCCTATCCCTTCAGCTACCTCTCCTGTCTTTTCACCTTCAAGTTTTAAAGCGGCATCTATAACAATTATCGAAGCTATTTGTCCATTATTTTCCTCTATAAGCTTTTTAATGGCTTCTCCTGGTTTTCCAACGTTCCCTCCAGGGCCTTCTGCTTTTAAGACGTAGGCGGTTCTTCCCTCTATTGGAACTGTGGCGACTACCACGTCCTTTGCTATTTTTCTTTTTTGGTAGCCTCTCATGAGTTTAGCTGCTACTAGGGCTCCTGCTCCATCTCCGATTGGTTGTCCGTAGGCGAAGGCTTTTAGGGCGCTTGCATATGCCTCGGCTTCCCGCATGATTAGTGGAAGAAGCATTTGTAGCTGCATGATTATGTAGAGGCTTAATGTTTTCTTTCCAAGTACGTAGAAATGCCTTATCACTTTGTAAATTATGTTTAGGGCTAATGCGGCTTCAAGTGTATTTTCTAGGTTGTTAATTTGGGTTTCATCGGCTGCTGGAGCCATAAGTTTAACTTCATCTTTAAATCTTGTATCCCTCACATCCAAAATATGCTCAAGTTTCCAAACAACCCCGGCTGGGTCAAGGCTCACTGGTTCAATTGCGAAAAACTCTAGGAAGCGATCCACGCGTTCAGAAGGATCTTCGGTTGGTTTTCCGAGTTCTTTAATGGTTTCTACGGCTATTCGACGTCCTTCATCCCTAAGCCTCTTTAGACGTATAAGTGAACCTTCAACTTCACGTAACCAAACATAAAATTGGATTCTCTGACCGTAGAAAATGAAGGCGATGAAAATTACGTAGAATAATAAGTTAAGAATCCATCCCCAATCGGTTCCAACTTGCGAAATCAGTGAAAGCAGTAGAGTCATTATCATTCTATTGTTTACACCTTTTCAAGGTGTAATAAAATGTAGGTTATAAGTTTTGAGGATTTTGCATAAATTTTATAGTGCCTCGCCCAAGAATTTTGAGTATGTTTTTAAGTTGTTATCAGATTTATAGAAGTGTTGGAAGTTGATGAGTTTGCTTACAATTAAGGATGTTATGGTCACCGATTTAGTAACTGTGACGGCGGATTTGAACGTTAAAGAAGCTGTTAAGGTTATGAACGATTTTGAAATAGGCTGTTTAATAGTAGTTGAAGATGGAAAAGCAGTTGGAATATTAACTGAACGCGACATTTTAAAACGTGTTGTTGAGAAAGGGAAAGATCCAGAGAAAACTCTTGTTAAAGATGTTATGTCTAAACCGCTTATAGTGGTTAATCCTGAAATGGGCCTTGAAGAAGCCATAGAAACCATGTTTAAGAACAAGATTAAGAAACTTCCAGTAGTAAAAGACGGAAAGCTCGTGGGACTTGTCACTTTCACAGATATCGCAAGAATACAACCAGTGATGATAAAAACAATTAAACAATTAATGATGAAATATAAAATTCCCAGAAGGATGAACAAAGTAATTAGGTACTATATAACTTAGCTGCTTTTCATAGTTTTAAGTGGTTGCCGGCTTTCCCGGCTTCGCGCGGCCGAAGACCGCACTAAAACCGG
>JAOZNA010000055.1 GCA_029934005.1 Candidatus Bathyarchaeota archaeon | reverse complement strand
CCACACCGCTGAAGAGATAGAAGAATTTTGTAAAACAATAAGGGGCTGCGAAAAGTATGCGTTACAGAATTTTAGACCAATTATAACTATTGATCCGAGTTATTAAATGGTTAAGCCTTATTCCAATAAAGAGTTGAAGCTTTTTGAACAAATCGCTAGAAAGTATATTTCTAAAGTTATTGTCAGACCCTAACCATTGTGTAAAATTCTAATATTTCCTTCTTTTCTTCCGGTTTTAAAATTTGTTTTGCTTCTAATTCATCAAGTCCTTTACTTAGAATCTTCTTAAAACCACGAATCTTCAATATATTTGCTTTATTTCCAAGCTGGAAAACTATTTTTTCAAAGTTTTTATCAGCCTTAATCTTTTCATCTACGTTCTGAAGAAATCTTTCTAATGCGGCAGAACGTGGCTTAAAAAGCTCTTCCATTCTTACTTCAAGTCTTCCTCCCATAATTACCTTCTGCAGTTTTTGAAGCGTTCCTTTAGTTGCTGACATAACAAGTGGAGAACGAATGTAGTATCTGCTTTTCTCATTAACTTGAAAACATGCAACATAAAATGGTAAACATATAAGAGTTGTTTTATCCACTTCGAAAGGAACCGTTATCTCTCTAGATTTGGAAATGTGGATTTTCTTTTGGTCGATTAACCATTCAATTTGATGCAATATGGTATCAGCTAAAGATAATATGTTATCAATTTCCTTCTGTTTACTTCCAATTTTTTCCTTGAAGGAAGATTCAAAAGTGAGAATTCTCCTTTTTTCATTCTCAACCTTTTCTTCGTATTCCTTTTCCAATTTTTTAATTAAATCGTTAATTTGAGTTGTCAATTCTCCCTGAATTTTTGAAATAAGCTTAATCAATCCCTTTTTCTTAGAAATCTCACTTTTAAGCTCTAAGGCTGTTAATTCCCAGCGTTTTAATTGCTCTATGCTTCCTTCTTCTTCGCATTTTTTAAGTCTTTTTTCGCATCTTTTCTTTTCATTCTCTAAGTCTAAACGTTCCCTTTCAAGTTTATTCCTCATTTCCAAGAATTTTTCTTCTTCCCTCTTTAATTTCTCTTTCAAATAACTAATTTTCTGGTCGCGTTCAGCCAATAAAGCCTTAATTTTTCCTTCAACTTCTTCCTTAAGACTCTGGAACTCCACATCAAATTGCTGTTTAGCTGACATCAATTCCTCGTTTGTCTGTTGTTCCAAATCCTCGATTTTCTTCTTTAATGCATTGGCCGTTTGTTCCAGAAATTCGATGTCTTTCTCTATAAGTTGGGCATATCCCAAGAATTTTTTAGTAACTTCTTCAGCATGCCTTTTACTTATTACAAAGGGTAGAGTTTCCCTCTTAGCTTCTTCAATCTCCGACTTTTGAAGTAAATAATTGGTTAATGTTGTTAGCAAATCCTTGTCACCAATTATTCCTCCAAGCGGAACGCTTGCTTCAGCCAAAAAACTCTCAAAGGCTCCGGAATACGCCTTCAAAAACATATAAAAAAGCTGCAAGTCTCGGCTTTCACTTTTTAAAAATTCCATGAATGGAATGTTGTCTGGAATCGCTAAATAATCTATATTGAAGGTGGAAAACCCTAATCCATCCACAATTACACACTGATTTTCCACAGGAACCGCCCAAAGTGGATAATAAAGTTTTGAAACAAAAAGTACCTTTTCAGGTCCACCAGCTAAAATTCCAGGCTTTTTCCTTCTTTTAGATTCAACAAAACAAATTATGGATGAAATTTCAGTTTCTCTTGCGGTCTTTCCAGTTACAAAATCAACAAGGTAGGGTAAAACTAGCGGACACATGGAATAATCACCTTTAGAGTATCTATTCGAAAAGGAAAGACATTAAATCTTCGACCATTTTCGGATTAAGCTTTTCATAAGCTTCGGTGCTTCCGACATCGTACCAAAAGGCATCCGTTAAATAACCATACACAGGTTTGTCTAGTTTCAACAAATAAGGTATAACATCTCTCATTAAATCGATTTCTTCGCTCTCTATGCTTTTCTGAAGAGAATCCATATACCCTAAAACTTTGCCGTCGAGAACAACTACTCCAATGCTAACCGGTCTCTTTAAAACTGGTTTTTCAACAAACCCTAAAATTTTCCCCTCTTCATCAATTTCAGCCAATCCTACTCTCACACTGAAACCAGAAGCTAAGGCAACAGTTGCCAATGCCTTACGTTTCTTATGATAATTAACCATATCTTTCAAGTTAATGTTGGTTAAAATGTCACCATAATACACAAGTATGGTGTCTTTAGTCGTCATCATCCCTTTGTGATAAGCATTTAAAATCGAACCTCCAGTTCCCTTAAGATTAGGGTCATCATGAACATAGGAAATTTTAACTCCGAATCTAGAACCATCATCGAAATAATTTAGGATTTGTTCATATTTGTACTTCACAAGCAACGTCAAATCTTTGATTCCATGGAATTTTAGAAGCCGAACCACATATTCAAGTAGAGGCTTCTGTTTTATGCCTATTGGAATCATTGTTTTCTGGAAATAATATGTGATGGGTCTTAGTCTTACTCCTGGTCCACCGCAGAGTATGAGTGCCTTCGTCTTTGCCATTCACCACCCTCAATGGTTAAAGCCTATTCTTCCTCTTCACTTTTTTCCTTCTTCTTAGGTTTTTCTTTTTCCTCTTCTTCCTTCTTTTCTTCAGTTGTAGGTTTTTCCTCTTCTTTCTTGGTCTCCTCTTCTAGTTCTGCTTCGATTTCTTCAATGGGTTTAGGAGGCGGCGTAGTTGCCATAGTCCATCCTATCCATGCTCCGATTCCAAAGACAAGAATCATCGCTATTGCAACCGGAATCGCTATCAATAACATTTGTAGGTCTGGCCACAACACAAGTGCCAGTGGATAGCCCACTATTATTATTACACACACTATTAGGATTATCCATCCTATTGCTTGATCTTTACTCACCATTTTTACATCACTTCGTAGCCTTGTTACTACCGAGTCAGATTTAAAGTTTATTATTCGCCTTAGAGCTAGACCGTACCCATTTCCCAGCTTGAAAGATAATGTTTCTGTTCTTCAGTAAGCTGATCTATCTTAACCCCAATAGCCTCAAGCTTTAACCTAGCAACTGTTTCATCAATTTGCTTAGGCACAGCATAAACCTTTGGAGTCATCCGCCCATGTTTCGCTAAATATTCAACGCACAACGCTTGGTTAGCGAAAGACATGTCCATAACCTCAGATGGATGTCCCTCAGCTGAAGCCAAATTGACAAGTCTTCCTTCGCTCAAAAGGTACAATTTCTTTTCGTTTTTTAGAATGAATTCCTCAAGATTGGGCCGAATAGTTCTTTTCTTAACAGATAATTCTTCTAAATCTTTGAGGTTTATTTCAACATTAAAATGTCCGCTGTTTGCAAGTATTGCACCATTTTTCATTTTTTCCATGTGTTCTTTTCTAATTACGCTTATATTCCCAGTTGTAGTCACGAATATGTCACCTTCTTCAGCGGCTTCTTCCATCGGCATTACTCTGAACCCGTCCATTACCGCTTCTAAAGCTCTCAACGGATTAACTTCTGTCACAATTACATGTGCTCCCATTCCCTTTGCTCTCAAAGCTAAACCTCTTCCGCACCAGCCATAACCGCACACCACAAAATTTTTCCCCGCTAACAAAACATTAGTGGCTCTTAATATTCCGTCAATGGTGCTTTGTCCCGTTCCATAACGGTTATCAAACAAATATTTCGTGTAAGCATTATTCACAGCTATAATAGCGTACTTTAATGTTCCAGCTTTTTCCATGGCTTTTAATCTTTGAACTCCAGTTGTAGTTTCCTCGGTTCCTCCCCTAATTTTGTCCGTTAATTGAGCATTTTTCTGGTGAATTCTTGTAACTAAATCTGCTCCATCATCCATGGTTATTTCTGGTTCATGCCTTATCACTTGGTCTATGCACCAGTAATATTCTTGACTGTTTTCTCCACGCCAAGCATAAACATGTATTCCGTTTTCAGCCAGTGCTGCAGCTACCTCATCTTGGGTTGATAAGGGATTTGAACCACATAACGCTATTTCCGCTCCTCCACTTTTCAGAACGTCCATTAAAACCGCTGTTTCTTTTGTTACATGTAAACACGCACCTATCTTCAAGTTTTCTAGAGGTTTTTTCGCTGTAAACTTTTGTTTTATTTTCTGTAAAACTGGCATATGCATTGAAGCCCATTCTATTTGAAGATGTCCCTTAGAAGCCAGATTTAAATCCTTGACTTTGAACCTTTGCATTCTAATTCCCAACCATTTAGAAATAAGTTAGTATATTAAGTTATCAGTTAATCCTTAAGGAGTTTATCTCCAGAGTTTCGTGCTTACGATAGGGATAAATAGAAGTCGTATTCTGCTGGTATAAAGCTATACCGAATCATAGAACTGGAAATAAAACAAGAAACAACTTAGCCATCGAACAGAAATGAACTTACTGATTAGGGGAATTTCAGTTTTATTGCTTTTGTTGGGCATTCATCTACACATTTTAAGCAATAAATACATTCTGAGTCTGAAAATTTTTCCCAGCCTAACTCAGTTATTCTAACCTTCATTGGACAAGCTTCGATGCATATTCTGCACTCGGCTCTTGTGCATTTTGTTATTTCTCTTTTTAATCCTAAAAAGCTGAAACGCGAAAGTAGTGCCATGAGAGCACCGTTTGGACAGAAGTATTTGCACCAACTTCTAGGTATGTAAGCAGCTAAAATTAGAACTGCGCCCAAAATAAAAATTCGTATCCAAAGGAGTGGTGGAAAAGCTGCTATCCCAAGCATAATTTCTTGAAAGTTTTGTTCATAAATTGCAAATCGCAAGTTAAAAATCATTTTTGGAACAACCGCAAACAAGGTATCCGAAGGACTTAAAACATTAAAGGGTGTTTGAGCGAATGGACCCAAAGCATTTTTGTATGGTTCACCAACTTTCGCTACAAGTGCAGCGCTTAAAGTTGCACTGACAAACAAAATTACACCTAGAATAAAGTATTTAATTTTAATTAGGCTTCTGTGGCTGTCCGCTGAAACCTCCTTATGTCTTCTTTTTATGTAGGCAAGCAAATCTTGGATGAAACCAAATGGACAAACCCATCCGCACAGGCTTCTGCCTAGGATAACTGCGGATAAAAGGAAAGTGGCTAATGGGAGCCAAGGAAAGGTTGTCTCAAAAAGCATTTGTTGTAAAGCTGCAAAGGCTTCCCCAACTATTTTAGATTGGGCCCCTAAACTAGAAAGGACTGGAAGAAGTAAGGGAATTGGCTGGAATCCGAGGAAAAATGAATAAATCATTAAGAAGGAAATAAACTGTACGATTCTGCGAATGGTTTGTATTTTGAATATTTTATCTTTAATGTTTGAAGCTGTTATGGTTCATCACCTTTGTAGGAGGCTGAATATTTAGATGATTGTTGGAAAAATAAGGTTTATTGCCCCACAACCTTAAGGTTTTCAGTTCTAACCCATGGAGAAACCAAATGGTCCATTTGCCTATATTCACGTCCTACAGCAGATACGTTAAGCAGTAGGTCGTAGATGTTCCCAGCAAGCATTGCGCCTTTAATCGAATATGCTATTTCACCATTCTCGATTTTCCAAGCCGGAGTGGCAACAACACTGAATTCGCCGCTGGCAGGATTACTGCTATGTGCTCCTTGTAAATAACCTATAAGCACTCCATTTTCAATCTCATTTAACAACTCCTCATTGGACTTTGTACCCTTTTCGATAACGAAATTTGTTGCTTCAAGCTTTGGTGTTGATAAATAGGCGGTTAACAGTCCTCTTTGGGCATTTCCAGTGCTTTCAACTTTATCTTTACTCGCAGTATAACAATCATAGAGGTAATTTCGCAACATTCCATTTTCAATTAATACTGTTTTTTGAGTTGGAACTCCTTCGCCATCGAACCGTGATGTGAATAAACCGCCTTCAAACAGTCCATCATCGTAAATCGTTAAAACTTCAGAAGCAACTTTTTGACCAATTTTGCCCTTTAAAGCAGATTGCTCTCTCTGTACAGCATCAGCTTTTATAGCAGCCATTAAAGTATAGTAGAGAAGCAGATAGAGGGATACCTCCGTAAATACTGCAGAATAATTTCCAGTTTCAATTTTCTTCGCTTTTAACGCTGAAACAGCCATTTTAGAAGCGTTCAAACCAACTTTTTCAGGGTTGATTTCATAACTTCGACTAACATCGTAATCGAAACATATCGGAGTAACTTCAGAATTCTCCCTTGCTAACGTAGCTGCATAACATGAAATCGCTGTACCCTTACCTGCAACTTCAATGTCATTCGAATTTACAATTGCATGAATAAGGAACAAGGCATCCATTTCTCCATCAGTGACAAAAACTCGTTTATCATAGCCTAAAGCAGCATCAAGCATAAGCGAAGCTTGAGATGATAACTCCTCAACGGATAAATCCACTATCCTCGAATCGAAAACCTTCTTAGGATTACCAAATCTCTTAGCACTAGGAAACCCAGGCCAATTTTCGTCTGGTTTGCTAGATTTCGCAGATTTCAAAGCGGTTTCAACCGTCTTTTGAATGGCTTGTTCATCAAATATGTTGGTATATGAAAATCCTAAGGCTTTATTATGGGCAATTCGAACCCCAATTCCTTGATCGATTTTATGCAGCCCTCTAATAATCTGATTTCTTTCAATTTTTACGGTGTTTTCAAATCCGTAGCTTAAATATGCCTCAGCCTCATCCGCTCCGAGTTTAAGAGCAAGATCTACCGCTTTTTTCCCAATTTCCAAGAGACTTTCTTGATTAAGCTCCTCCACCAATAAGCACCTCCTTAACACGTACATGCGGCCCACCATCACAAATAAATGCTGTTTGTCCGCCTTTTCCGCATCTTCCAGGCCAAAGCTCAAAATCTTTTCCAACTGCATCAACTTTGAACAAAGCTTCAAGAGTATTTCCACTTATAGACGCGTTTCTAACGGAAGCCCCCAGTTCTCCATCTATTATCTCATAGGCTTCCTGAATTCCTACCTGGAAGGTTCCGTCAAGATTTGCTTGACCACCTCTAAAGCTTTTGAGGTAGTACCCAAACTTTATTCCCTCTAGAAGCTCTTCAAATGTATGGTCGCCTGGAGCCATGTAGGTGTTTCTCATCCTAATTATTGGTTCGTAACGAAAGTTTTGTGCTCTGGCATTTCCTGTGGGTTCCATGTTGAATTTTGCAGCGGTTTCACGGTTGTGCATAAGTCCCACAACTACGCCTTGTTTTATGAGCATTGTTTTCTTAGTTGGAACTCCCTCGTCATCGTATTTGAAGGAACCGAAAGCTCCGGGTATGGTGCCGTCGTCGAAGATGTTGACTTGGTCAGAAGCTATTTTTTTGCCAAGCTTGTCTATGAGTACTGAGCCAGATAATGTTAGGTCGGCTTCTGCTAAGTGTCCAAAGGCTTCGTGAACGAAGACTCCGACAACGTTTGGGCCTATAACGGCTGGAAAGGTACCGCCTTTTGGAGTTTTTGCTTTAAGTTGGTTTATTATTCTTTTGGCAATTAAAGTGCCGATTTTTTCTGGTGTTTGTTCATCAAAAACTTCGAACCCGGCTGTAGAACCTATTTCTTCTCTTCCATAAGTAAGAATGTTGCCTTCTTTTGCGGTTGCTAAAATTCTTGACCAAACATATAGCTTGTCTTGTTCTATGTATGTTCCGTCGCTGTTCATGAAATAGCTCTTTCCAGATAAGTCGAGATAATCTATTGTGCAGCTTTTCACCCTTGCGTCATAGTCGAAAATTACTTTGTTAAAGTTAAAAAGTAGATTCAATTTTTCCTCAATTGATATTTCGCTCGGATTTTTAAGTGGTCTCTTTTCTATGCGGTCTTCAACAGATTTCGTTTCATAAAGTTTTACTGGTTCTTTGATTTTTAGGCTTGCAGCTTTAGCCATGCTGCATGCTTTTCGAGTTGCGTCAATGAGAACTTTTGTTTCTAGAGAGCCAACGGATGCAAAGCCCCACGCTCCGTTGACTAATACTCGGACAGAGGCTCCTTCTTGAAGTCCTTCCTTTGCTGCTTCAACTCTTCCGTCTTTTAGTGTAAAAGATGCTTCTGAAAGTCTTTCTCCACGAATGTCTATGTAATCAGCGCCAAAGCTTCTTCCAGAATTAATAACTTTTAATAGTTCATCCTTCAATTTTTTCAACTCACTTTATAGAATGGGTCTTCTAGAGAATTCTCACTTAAAGCTATTACTATTAACAAGTGAAAGATAGAATTTATTTCGATATTTAAATTTCATAAGCATTTAATTCTGCCGTTTCATCTTAAACCAGCGGGAAACACGTTGCATCGGAGAAGGGAAAAGGGTTTCCCAGAAGACGTCGAATTCGAAAGGTTTCCCGCTTTTGGCATCTACGGCAGTTAGCCCCCAAGTACACATCTTTTATAGCATTTTTAAGGATCAGTTTATAAATTTTTCTTCCCCTTGAAAATCAACAATGATATTTTATTTTCTCATGTTTAAGAGGAAGCTTCAACCACGAAATTTTCAAGCCGTCCTATACCTTGTATCTCTATGATTACTCTATCGTTTGGTTGCAGAAATTTTGGTTTAGGCTTCATGAACACTCCGACTCCCGCAGGAGTTCCAGTTGCAATTATATCGCATGGTTCTAAAGTCATAACTTTACTTAAATGGTAAATGATTTCGTAAACATTGAAAACCATGTTTTTCGTGGAGGAGTTTTGTCTAGGTTCGTTGTTCACCCATGTCTTAATTTTTAGATTGTTCGGATTTTTAATTTGATCTGCGGTGGTTATGCATGGGCCTATTGGAGCGAAAGTGTCGAAGCTTTTGCCGCGGCTCCATTGTTTGTCTTTAAATTGTATGTCTCTTGCTGAAACATCGTTGAGAATTGTGTATCCGAAAATGTGGTGTTTTGCTTGAGTTATTGGTATGTTTTTTCCTCCTTTTCCGATTACAATTGCGAGTTCTGCTTCATAATCAAGTTTTTTTACGAATTTTGGTTTTATTATAGGTTTATTTGGATCAGTTATGGTTGTTCGTGGTTTGAAAAAGATTATTGGTTCTTCTGGAATTTTTGCGTCTTGTTCAGCTGCGTGGTCATAGTAGTTTAAGCCTAAACAGATTATTTTAGGTGGATTACGGATAGGTGCTAACAGTTCTATTTCATTTAATTTGTAGGTTGAAGCTTCTTTTGCTTTTATGTCTAAGCTTTTTAAGGCATCCTCGATGTTGCTTAAAGCCTCTAATTTCTTCGAAATAAGTTCTTCAATTGTTTGTGGAAACATGCGTTGAGTGAAATGCATTATTTCAGTTATTGAAACAACATTTTTGTCTTCCATCACTCCGTAGTGTTCTTTTCCTTCCGCCATAAAGCGTACAATTTTCAAATTGTAAACCTCCAATTATTGCATGAAGTCAACTAGGCTTTTTTGAGAAACAGGTTTTACTAACTCTTTTTCAGCCTTTGTTTCTTCCTCAAAAAATATTATTTGTCCATAAACACCATCATAACCTGGAATTACCTTTACTTTTCCCTCTCTAACTCTTACTATTGCCTCAGCTATTTTCGGATTTACAACTTTAGAGAGTTCCTCATATGGAGCGTCTATAAGAACAGCGTATTCGTTTCCAAAATGAGCGATTAGGGGATTGTATAATTTCCATATTTTTTGCACGCTTAGATTTTCAATTCCTAAAACAGAGGCTATGATTTCTGAAAGCGGTAATAAATGCATATAATCAATCGCGTTTTCAGGTCTAAATCCTTCTGGGCGGTCAGCTAGTTCTTCAACTCTCTGCTCAACACCTTTCGTTAACTTTCTCCTACAAACTGGGCAGATGTTACCGAATTTTATGGCTTCTTTCGGAGAGAGGGAAACTCCGCATTTTCTATGACCACTCCAATGGTACTTCCCATAGGCTGGGTTGACCTCAATTGTAAACTTGAATCTGTCTTTATCCTTTTTTCTTATTGCCTCAAGTATCTCGTGATAAGTTAATTTTTTAAGTTCGAAAACGTTGGCTTCTCGTCCTATTCTCCAAGGCCAGAAGCTGTGGCTGTCGCTGTTTGAAACGAGTGTGTAACGGTCTAATGCGCTTAGTCTCCAGTTCATTGGTGGATCGGATGAGAGCCCAGTTTCCAAGGCGTGAATATGCCGGGTCATGTCCTCATAGCATTCTTCTACGCTATCAAAACCGCTGAAGGCGCCGAAAATGCTGAACCAAGGCGTCCAAGCGTGAGCTGGAAAAACCTCGTTATCACTTGAAACTTCCATAACTTCCTCAACAAGCTGAGAGGCGGTCATGTTTAAAGTTGGACGTCCATCGCTCTCTAAGCTTCCATACTTGGTTAATCTATCATTTATTTGAATAGCTGTATCAATATCTGGAGTTAAAATTACGTGATGAATTTTCTTAACTTCATTTTTGTGGGTGAAAACTGTGCAGACTTCGCCCGTTATCATAAAATAGATAGGTGCTTCTGGATTTCTCGCTGGTTTGTACAGATTCGCCTCTTCTTCTTTTATAAGTGATTCTTGGAGCTCTTTAAGCCATTTAGGATGAGTGAAGTCTCCAGTTCCCACGAGGTTTAGGCCCTTTATCTTCGCAAAACGAGCGATCTCTTCTATACACATTTTTTGGCTTGTTGCACGACTATAACGGCTATGGATGTGGAGATCAGCTATAACCCTCATTTAAGATTCCTCTTTCTCGAAGTATTTCTTGAAGACTTTTTCCCAATCAATTTTGAGGAGAATGAAAAGTACTATGAATAGCAGTATTGTTGTAATTATCATTCCGATCCAGCTGCTTTCCTCACCGAAAACTAGGGTGGCGACATCCTTGAAAAGTTTTCCAAAATATGCGAGTAAGAAACACATGAGGAGTTTTCG
>JAOZNA010000054.1 GCA_029934005.1 Candidatus Bathyarchaeota archaeon | reverse complement strand
AAAAAGTAGACGATTTCGCCCACAGACTCTCCTTCTTCTTCGCTTCTCACAATAACTTCTTTGAGGAAATAGCCAAGTTTAGAGCTGCACGTAGGTTATGGGCAAAAATAATGCGTGAAAGGTTTGGAGCTAAAAAACCGCGGTCTATGTGGATGCGAATGCACGTACAAACAAGCGGTTGCACCTTAACAGCACAACAACCACTAAACAACATTATACGCGTAACCCTTCAAGCCCTAGCCGCAGTTCTAGGCGGAACCCAATCCCTACACACGAACTCCTTCGATGAGGCTCTTTGCTTACCATCGGAACTCGCAGTCAGAGTAGCATTGAGAACCCAACAAATCATTGCTCATGAAAGCGGAGTTGCAGACGTAATAGACCCTCTTGGAGGCTCCTATTATGTGGAATGGCTTACAAATCAAATGGAAGAAAAAGCGATGGAGTATATCCAAAAAATTGACGACATGGGTGGAATGATAGAAGCAATAGAAAGGGGCTGGCCTCAACAAGAAATTGCGAATGCCGCTTATAAATACCAAAGAGAAATTGACGAGAAAAAAAGAATAATTGTCGGAGTAAACGATTATTTCACTGAAGAACATGAAGAAGTGCCACTTCTACAAATAGACCCAAAAGTGGAAGAAGAACAGATTGCAAGGCTTCAAAAGGTTAAACGGGAAAGAGACAACCAGAAAGTAAAGCAAATTTTAGAAAGATTACATTACGAAGCTGAGAAAAACGTAAATTTGATGCCAACTATAATTGAGGCTGTTAAGGCATACGCAACTCTAGGCGAAATATGTGACGTATTAAGGGAAGTTTATGGGGTCCATCAAGAACTCTTAATAATTTAGGGATGGAGCAAAATGAGTGAAGAAAGAAAAATTAAAGTTTTAATCGCAAAGCCTGGTTTAGACAGCCACGATAGAGGAGCAAAAGTTGTTGCGAGGGCACTTAGAGACGCTGGAATGGAAGTAATCTACACTGGACTAAGACAAACCCCAGAACAAATCGTTGAAACCGCCCTCCAAGAAGATGTAGATGTCATAGGCTTAAGCATCCTTTCAGGCGCCCACATGACCCTATTCCCGAGAATAATGGAACTCTTGAAAGAAAAAGGCATGACAGACGTACTAGTTTTCGCAGGCGGAATAATTCCAGACGAGGACGTACCAAAACTTAAAGAAATAGGAATTAAAGAAATATTTGGTCCCGGAACACCAACGGATGTAATAATTAAGTTTGTTAGAGAGAATGCTCCAAAAAGAAGGTAGGAACAGAGAAAAGCTGGGAAAGCCTTGGATGAAATCCAAAAGATTGTTGAAGGTGTGCTTAAAGGTGAAAAAAGAAGCATAGCAAGGGCAATTACGCTTATTGAAAATAATCATCCAGACGCCGCAAAAATCATTTCTCAGCTTTATCCATTCACAGGTAAAGCCTACGTTATAGGTGTAACTGGACCAGCCGGGTCTGGAAAGAGCACCTTAATCCAAAAGATGGTTCAGGAATTGAGGCGAATGGGAAAAACTGTTGGAATAGTTGCGGTTGACCCTACAAGTCCCTTTACTGGAGGAGCCTTTTTAGGCGATAGAATACGTATGCAAGCGTTAAGTTTGGACGAAGGTGTTTTTATAAGAAGTATGGCGAGTAGGGAAAGCGTAGGCGGATTAGCTAAAGCAACGAAGGATGCTGTGAGAATTCTAGATGCTTCTGGAAAGGATTACGTGATTGTTGAAACTATAGGAGCTGGGCAACTGGAAATTGATGTTGTAAAGGTTGCCCATACAATAGTTGTTGTTTTGGCTCCAGGCTTGGGTGATGAGATTCAGGCGATAAAGGCAGGGCTTATGGAGATAGGTGACATTTTCGTGATTAATAAGGCGGATAGGGAAAATGCGGATAAGGCTGTTATTGATTTGCTTTCTGCCTTTGAACTTAACGCAGAGAAAAAGTGGAAGCCGCCTGTTGTAAAAACTGTTGCTTTGACTGGAGAAGGAGTGAATGAACTTTTAAACGAGATTGAAAGGCATAGAAAGTTTTTGGAAAGTGGAGTTTTCGAGGATAAAAGAAGAAAACTTGTGGAGGCAGAATTAACTGAGGCTATAAGCCGTAAAGTGGCTGAAACCTTGGTATTGAAGCTGAAAAGTGAGGGAGAATTTCAGAAATTAGTTGAGCAGATTATGGAAAGAAAGAAGGATCCTTATACGATAGCTGAAGAACTTGTTAAACGGAAAATCGAAGGAAAGGAAGCTTAAAGTTGTCCAGACCGAAAATTGAGAGAGGACTGGTTCAAGTCTATACTGGAAACGGGAAAGGCAAAACTTCCGCCGCGTTTGGCTTAGCATTGAGAGCTATAGGAAGAGGCTTAAAGGTTTACATAATTCAGTTTATCAAAGGCGGATTCGACTATGGAGAACTTTACGTTATAGACCGCTTACCAAACCTAACCTTGAAAGCGTTTGGACAAGGAAAATTCATCACAGAATTCCCACCAAGCTCAAAAGATAAGGAAATAGCAAAAGAAACTCTCCAACTAGCCAAAGAAGTAGTGCAAAGCGGAGAATACGACATAGTAATTTTAGATGAAATAAACGTTGCATTATCACTACATCTAATAAAAACTGAAGAAGTCATAGAACTAATCAAAAACAAACCAAAACACGTTGAGTTGGTTCTAACTGGAAGATATGCGCCAAAGGAAATAATAGAAATAGCAGACTTGGTAACGGAAATGAAAGAAATAAAACATCCATTCCAAAAGGGAATACCTCCAAGGAAAGGAATAGAATACTGAAAAAGCAATTTGAGGTGGATATGAATGGTTAAAAAGGAAGAAGTAAATTTTGAGGGAGATCCCATAGCTGCAATAGATGGAATTCTTTCAGATATTGATATAGATTCTGTTGAACTTCAACATAAAATTAAGGATATGTGGATTTTAAGAGTTGTTAAGAATGTATCTGATTGATACCAACACATTCCTAGAAGTGATGCCCTCGCGTAGTAGAAAGGATGAGTGTAAACAATTGCTTGCTATGTTAAAGAATGGGAAAATAAGTGGGGTAGTTACTGACTTTACAATTCATTCCATTATAGTACTTTTAGATAGACTTAGAAAATTAAAGGAACTGAAGAAGTTCCTCTTAATCATCACAGCAGTAATTTCAATAAACGTTGATATAATAATCTCTTTTGATAAAAATTTTGATGGATTAAAAATTCCTCGAAAGGAGCCCGCACAAATACAACAAAAATGATGAAATTATTGGAAGTTAAACGTGTAATTTAAGTTTCTATGCTTGTAATTCTTAGTTTTCAGCTGTTTTGGTTTAGGAAATTAGTGGGTAAACTTCTTTTGTTACGTATTCAAGATACTTCGTTTTGTCAGTCAAGTTGAATACTGTTACAGAAGCGTCTCTTGTTATGCCCACCACGTAGCCATACTCCTTTGCTCTTGCCACTATATACCATAGGTCACCGTGTTTGCAGTATTCTTCAAATAATGTTGTATTTATGAGGTCTGGTCCATAAAGTGAAAGTTTGTTTATGTTTGGTATGTCTACGTTATCAAAGAAGGTTATCTTTGTATCTTCTGGATTTTTCAAATGGAAGTTGCGGAGTGTTTCAGGCGGAATTCTCGCTTCAACTATGAAGCCAGCTTTTCCATAGAGTATTTCGCTTAGTTTGTTTGCTATGAAATTTGCTAGGCGTTTCTTTTCCACTATGGTTAGTAAGGTTTTGTCTTCTAGTTCTGAAAAAGTGAAAACGGCTTCTATTGTGCGTGGTAATGGAACCATTTTTCCTCTGTGAAAAACGTGAACTACATAATCATGGGAATACACACCCTTAACTCCGTTTTCCTGCGGTGCTAAACCAACTATTTCAGTCACTAAAGTAAACTTGTAATCTCCTTCTTCGTATTCTTCTTCCGTCTTATAATTCTGCAATTTCAAAGAAATTTCTTCCAAGGGAATTCTTTCTGAAAGTTTGAAAATTTTACCAGCCACAACCATAAGTTTTCACTTCACTTTTCAGTCTACCATTTGCTTTAAGGACAGAAATCTAAATAAAAATTTGGGGGAACTAGATTTTATTGGTCTTCTATAACCATGACTTTCCTAACGGATTTCATCCAAGGAATTACTATCATTATTCCTTTTTGCAGTTCCTTTTCAATTTCCAATTCAATTTCACTATTTTCGTATTCTTCGCTTTCCTTAACTAAATCTATAGTTATTACCGCTTTCTTAACCATCTTTAAGACCTTAAGGTTTAAGAAACGAGCCAGAATTTATTTGTTTCCGAAGTATTGTTCTAGAAAGTGCTTTTAGTAGCTTGTTCTTTCGGAAATGGAATATTTTACTGACATATCAGAAATTGAAATATTTTCGAGTAGGAACAAACGCCTTATATCGTAATATATAAGATATATGTGGTGGAACCATGCAAATAATAACAATAATAAACAAACAGAAAAGAACATTAAAGAACAAAATAGCCTTGTCTGAAAAGAAAGGAAGTTTAGGCAAAATTTTATCAGCCAAGTACAAATTACTTCTGAAAATGCTGAATATAACAAGCGACATCGTCTGGAACATGAGTCTAATTAAAACTTCAATTGAAGTTACCCGAACCCCCTTAGTGACCATAAAAAGCATGGTAAACGCAAACCTAAATCATAGAAAAAAGGATAAGGAAAAGCTCAAACTTCCAAGATTGCCAGTAGCCTACAAAATGCCAAGTTATCAACTAAAACCATTAAGCAATACGATACTCAGAAAGAACGCAGCCTTCTGCTAACATCACTCAATAACTATTTTTAAGGAATTTCCCATTCTATGACCTTATGATGCATGTTGAACTATTCACGGTTGGACCATTATTCACCAACTGCTACATTGCAACTTGCCTAAACACAAAAGAAAGCATAATTATCGATCCAGGATTTAAAGGAGAAAGGGAAGGAAAAGACATTTTAGATAAAATTCTAGAAAAAGGACTTAAAATTAAATATATTCTTAACACACATGGGCATCCCGACCACACCTCTGGAAACGGAATTGTGAAAAAGATAACAAAAGCTCCAATTCTAATACATGAGCTTGACGCCAGAATGCTTGGTGAAGAAGCAAAAGAACTAGCTAGATTATTTGGTTATGAAACGTGTTCACCAAAAGCAGACATAACACTTAGCGAAGGAGACACCGTCAATTTTGGAAACATAAAACTAAGAGTTCTACACACTCCCGGTCACAGTAAAGGAAGCATTTCGCTTATAGGAGAAAACTGCGTTTTCACTGGAGACACATTATTTGCTGGTTCCATCGGAAGATACGACTTCCCTGATTCGTCCCTCAAAGAATTGGTGGCTTCTCTCAAGAAACTCATGACTCTACCAGAAAACTTCATTGTATATCCCGGACATGGACCAATAACAACGATTGGAGAGGAGAAAAGAAACAACCCCTTTTTACAGCCTGACTTTCTCAGAAACTTTAGAGAGTACCTCTGAAAAGGTCTTCTTGACTTGATATGAAAAGATCCTTTACTGTTGATTTTTCGTTTAGCTCAGCTCTTTCCACATTTTTCACTATTGCCACAGGAATAGCTTCCCTTCCTTGCCCCATTACAAGTTCAGCTGCACAAGCAATTTCATCCGCAATTGCAACGTTTTTAACTTTTAACAAGTTTCCAAACAAGTCTATTTGCCCCCTATAATCTTTGAATGGTTTTAGACCAGCTATTCCTATGGCGAATTCAACTTGCCCTTTTCTGAAGGGTCTACTGTAAGTGTCGCATATAATGACTGCAACTTTTTTCCTAGTTAAAGCCATTATTTCGTTTCTAATTTTTCTGGCTGATTCGTCCGGATTTTCTGGTAAAAGCGAGTAGCAGTCTTTTCCTTTAACATTTGATTTGTCAATCCCAGCATTTATACAAACCAGCCCTCTTTTGTCTTCCACTATTACAATTTCCCTTGAAGCCTTAACTACATGATTGGTTTCCCTTAAAACAAACTCTAAAAGCCTAGGATCTCTACCAGTTTCCTCAGCCAATTCTTCAGCTTCCACCGAAGGAGTCGCATCGCTTAACCTAACAATTCTCCCTTCGGCCTTCGAAACTATTTTCTGAGAAACAACAATTATATCACCATCCTCAATTTCCACACCGTTTTTTTCAGCGGTTTTCACGATAATTTCAGCTAAATTATCTCCAGACTTTACCATTGGAAAATCTTCAAGCCCAATGATCTGAACGATTTTCGCAGTCAACCATTTCCACATCCAACGCTTATACTTTAAAGGTTGAAGTTATAGTTTATTAATCTCTATTCACGAGGGAGAAGGAAATGACGAGGGCAGTAATTGTTGATTATAAGCTTTGCAGTGGCTGCAGACTTTGCGAAATAGCGTGTTCCCTTGAAAAAGAAAAGAATATTTCGCCGGTTAACTCCAGGATTAAGGTTTACCAGATTCCTCCAGGCTTGGATATTCCTATATTATGTGTCCAATGCGACAGAGCACCTTGTATCAATTCTTGTCCACAGAAAGCAATCGAGAAAGATAAGGAAACAAATGCAGTAATTATTCATGAAAATGAGTGCATAGGCTGTGGATTATGCGTAAATGCTTGTCCAGCAAACGCCATATTCCTCACTTCAGAGAAAAAAGCGGTTAAATGCGACTTATGTGGTGGAGAACCAAAATGCGTCGAAATATGTCCAACAAACGCTTTAAGTTATGTTAATGTACCATTCGACACCAGAGTTTTCGCTAAAAAACCAGAAGAAATAGCTGAGGAACTATGTGAACTTTTAGGGACTGCCAATAGGGGTGAATGAAAATGAGTAGAGGAGGATATTCCGGTGAAATTTTAGACATAGACTTAACAGACCGGAAGGTGAAAAAGCATAACACAACGGAACTCATCGACCTAAACTTGTTTATTGGCGGAAAAGGACTTGCATCCTACATATTATGGAAAGAACTGAAACCGAAAATAAATCCTTATTCCCCCGAGAACATCTTGGTTTTTGCAACAGGCCCACTGACAGGTACTTTGTGTCCGGGAACACGCATGTGTATAGCTGCGAAGTCTCCTTTAACTGGACTTTTCTGCGACTCTTATATTGGTGGTCATTTTGGAGCTGAAATAAAGTTTGCTGGATACGATGCGATAATTATTAGAGGTAAAAGTGAGAATCTAGTTTATCTTTATGTTTCAGACGATGATGTGGAATTTTGTGATGCGAAACATCTTGCTGGCTTAGACACCTTCAAAACTGAGGATAGAATAAGGCGGGAGAAAGAGGATAAAAGCATTAGAATTGCTTGCATTGGCCCTGCTGGCGAAAATCTTGTGAGATTTGCGCATATAAATACTGAACGTTACCGTCAAGCTGGGAGAGGTGGATTAGGTGCAGTAATGGGTTCTAAGAATCTTAAAGCTGTGGCGATTAAGGGAACCAAACCCGTGGAACTTTATGATGCAGAAAGTTTCGTTAGAATTGCAAAGGAAACGATTAGGAAGGTGCTGGAAAACGAAACTGTGAAAGCTAGGAGAAGATGGGGAACAGCCCGTGTTTTGCTATACACAAACGATATTGGTTTACTTCCAACAAGAAACTTTAAGGAAGCAACATTCGAAAAAGCAGAGGAAATTTCGGCTGAAACTCTAGAGAAAAAGTTCTGGGTTAAACATAAAGCTTGCCACAGCTGCCCAGTTAACTGCGGAAAGCTAGGAGTTGTAAAAACTGGAAAATATGCAGGTACGGTTGTTGAAGGAATAGAATATGAAACTTTAGCTTTAATTGGAGCAAACTGTGGAATTGGCGATTACGAGGTTATTGCTTACGCAAACATGTTATGCGATGCTCTTGGGCTTGACACGATTTCAACAGGAAACGTAATAGCATTCGCAATGGAATGCTTTGAAAAGGGAATAATAAAAAAGCATGAAGCTGATGGACTGGAACTTAAGTTTGGAAATACAGAAACTTTAATCCAGCTTATCAGAAAAATAGCGTTAAGAGAAGGATTAGGAGACTTTTTAGCTGAAGGAGTTAAAAAGATTTCAGAAAAACTGGGTAAGGAAAGCGAAAAGTTTGCAATGCACGTTAAGGGACTTGAACTACCAGGCTACGACCCTAGAGCTTCACCAGGTATGAGCTTAGCATACGTGACAGCGGATAGGGGCGGTTGCCATACGCGTTCTTGGCCAGTTTCGTATGAGGTTAAGGGTAAGGCTCCAGATGGAACAGTGATTGATAGGTTTTCAGTGGAGAAAAGAGCTGAGATTGTAATAATGCAGCAGAATCGGGCTGCTGCTTGTGATACACTTGTTGCGTGCTGGTTTGTTAGAACAGCTGTTAATGATGAGTTGTACGTTAAAATGCTTAATGCCGCAACTGGAATGCAGTTTGGTGTTGAGGAGTTTTTGAGAGTTGGAGAGCGAATATGGAATCTTGTGCGGATGTTTAATCTTCGTGAAAGCTTACAGAAAGAGGACGAGAGGCTTCCAGAAAGAGTCTTTGTTGACGCCATTCCTTCTGGAATGACCAAAGACCAAAGGCTAGAGAAAAAACAGTTGGCATATATGCTAAGTGAATATTACATGCTTAGAGGATGGAATGAAAATGGGGTTCCTAATGAAGAAAAATTGAAAGAATTAGGACTTGAGGTTTTTTCAAATAGAAGGCAATAGTCTAAACTTTTCATTATTTAATCCTTAATTTTGTGACCCCCTTTACCCTTTCGTATTCGTATATAATTCGAGAAACTACAGTCCAAGCTTCAAGTGTTTCTCGGTCTATACAAACCCTTTCATCAGCCAATTTTAAAGTGTTATTTGAGAAATTTCCTCTTGGAAAGCATCCAACAATTAAGGCTGGCTTTTCCCTTTTTCTAATGCTGGAAATTGCATCTTCAACTGTTTTTGGTTGACCATCTTTTGTAAAAACTATAGTATAATCTGGCTTTATTCTTTTAAACAGTTCTTGTAAAGTTTCTTTCCTTATCTTTAAAAGGGGTTTTTGACTTTTCGGTGGCACTTGGCCCTTCTGAAAGAGCTGTTCCATTAAGCCTACAAAGCGGTTGTAGTTTCTTGGAAGTCTAACTGAAGGATTGACTTCAATAATGTAATCATTTATTGTGTGGACATATACTTTTAATAGTCCTTCTTTGTTCAGCGGGCTTCCAAGGGCTTCGAGTAGGCAGAAATGAACTATGTCGGGGCGACCGCGTTTTTCGTTGTTTTCCAGTTCAAGCATGGCTTTATGGTGATATGAACGGTCAAGCAGTATTTGCGCTGGTTTTTTCCCTTTCTTAAATGCATGCTTTTTTATGATTGGATGTTCCCAGATTTTTCGGGGAATTGTTTCGAGTGCAGATTCAGCTAGAATTATGGTGAGCAATGCTGAAACCTTTTCTATTAGAAAGGTAAAAGGTTATTCAAAATAAGATTAATGATTATTGAGGAATCATCGGCTTGGTTGACAGAGAGACTAGAAAAATTGCGCTTGAACGCATACACATACTCTTCAAGCTTGCCCGTGAAAAAATTCATGAAGATAAGGCTTTAGCGCAAAGGTATGTGCAAATAGCCAGACGTTTAGCCATGGCTGCTCGCGTGAAGCTTCCATGTGAATACAGACGCCAAATTTGTAGACACTGCAAAAGCTTTATTTTGCCAGGTGTAAATTGTCGTGTTCGCATAAAACAGAGAAGGGAACCACACGTAGTAATTACATGCCTAGAATGCGGAAAACATATGAGAATTCCGTTAAGAAAAAGGAAGAAAGGTTGAAATGGCAACCCCTAGAATGAAGCGTAGGATAAAGCGTGAATTTAGTATGGAAAAGCCTACTATAAGGATAGGGAAGGCTGGAGTAAGCCAGCAAGTTTTAGGTGAAGTAGAGAAGCAGCTGGATAAAAATGAGGTTGTAAAGGTGAAGATTCTGAAGAGTGCTCTCCAAGTTAGGAAGGCAAAGGAGATAGCTTCTGAAGTGGCTGATAAAACGAGTTCAACACTAATAGAAGTGAGAGGTCACACATTCACGCTGTATAGGAGAAGAACTAGAAAACGAAGAAAATAGAAAGAAACCTTATCCCAACACTCTTATTTTATTTGAAATTCCAATAAAAATGGGGGAAGTTATGGTGAAACTATGTTTATCACTCGTTTCTTTCTTTTATAGACTAGAAGAGCTATTGTTATGGTTATTGTTGTTATTAATAAGATTCCTAGCAGTTCTAGCGATATTAAGGTCGGTATTTGCGGAGCTGAAGTAAGTCCAATCGTTGGGTCGTGTTCCAGCGTGTAGTTACCGAAGTATGGATAGCAAATGAACAATCTTAGGTGGCGGCCAGCCGCAATGTAGGATGCAGTTACGTTGACGTATTCAACTGTGGTTCCGTTTTCATCTAGAAGTCTTGCCCATGGAACAAATTCAAGGAATCCCACTGGAACGGATTTTGCTTCAGTTGCAAATTGCAATTTTATGCGTTCTCTAAATCTTTCCCTTAGCCGTAATGTAGCCTCTATTGGTTTCTCATCTTGACTAGTTTCGTTCTTTTCAACATTATAATATTGGTCGTTTATTGTTACTCCTTTCAGCTGAGAACTAGCTTCAACCTTATTTTCTGCATTGTACTGAACCTCGTTCTCGGCTGGTTCTAAAACATCAATTGAAGCCATGTTTATCCATAAAGCCAAACCAGTTCTATGCTCTGGTATTTCAATTCCGTATTCTTCTTTCAGCCATTCGAGGAAAGGTTCAAGTTTGTCTATGTTCCACTCCCAATTACTTACAATAAAGTCGAATTTCAACTGACCAGCCGCAACCGTATAATTGTATTCTGGATAATCTTCATCTGGTACTTCTGTGGTGGTTGTATTGTAGAATCTGCATCTTATTTGAATATTGCCTTCCGCAAAATCGAACATATGCATGGGCGTACTTTCTAATGTAAAGTTAAAAGCCCAATAAGTTGAATTTTCGGTTTCCACAAGCGTCGGAGAATCAAGTTTCCATTTACACCCGCTGAAAGGCAGATATGGTGGATGTAAGCCGAGAAGATTTGCTAAAAATCCCATAAACCTATTTTTGACTTTTTCCCTGATACTAGGATGTGGTACTTTTGGTTCAACGAAATTTTTCA
>JAOZNA010000003.1 GCA_029934005.1 Candidatus Bathyarchaeota archaeon | reverse complement strand
AGTGCAAGAGGAGCACACGTCTTTAATCTTTATAAGGTTAGAAATCTGCTTAGAGAATTTAAATTAGTTGCAGTAAAATCTGCTCCGCTTCAAAAAATACCCCATAACGTTTGGAACATATTTTATAACACAACAATATTGCATCTACTTATTCTAACGGAAAGACTTTTAAGCAAACTTCTTCCTGAGGTACTTTCTAGGAGTATTCTCCTAAAATGCATAAAAATAGATTGACATAAGTCGAACAGTGGCATTTTATAGTCCGTTTAGTATTGCAGGAATATAACGTACCATGTATCATAAAAAATTTTTAGAAAAACTGTTGGATGGATATAGGCTTACTTGTTATTGTAACTCCATTCGCATCAACGCTTTGAATTCTAAACTCTGTTTGATTGGTTATTGGAATAACAAATACATGTGTAGTACTTAATGTTGTATTTTCTATAATTTTGCCGCCGATATAATCAATATCCTTATAGTATATTGGCCTCCCAAAATCGCCATACCTAATTGTCCCATTAAAAATTGTTTGATTTGAATACTCAATTCTGCCAGTAGTAGGTATAGTTGTTACCCATGAAATAGTTGCCTCATTTTTTTCCGAATTCACTGATATCGTTAAGTTTTGAATGGCCCATACGGGTTCCATTAGACCTGCATCTATTAACCCTGCAAGGTGCGGTCTTATATCCGGAAACTTCCTGAAGGGATCATTTTCGAAGCCCGGCCCACCATATCTCCATATAATCCATCCATCCGCGCCATTTTCTTTTAACTGCCTTACTATATCAACGAAAGTTTCAACTGGCATGGGAGTATATTCATCTTTAGACATGTCAACGTTTGTTATGAATGGAACCATGGGAATCTTTCCTTCCGCTCCGCCAGTATAGAAATTCATGCTGTCTAGCATGTAACTAACCGCGACTCCAGCGCTAGTTGTGTACATCATGGGAGTAACAAAGTCTAAGTATCCTTTATCAACCCAGTCGGCAGTATGTTGTCCTATACTTGTAACCCAGTAATTTCCACAGTTGCTAAACGCTGTGAAGACACACGCAGATATTATTATATCCGGTTTTATAGCTTTCATCCAGCCAACGGCGTCTCCGACGAACTCCGTTATAGGATTAAGCCGCCACTGTATGAAGTCCCAGTAATAGCGTCCCCCTTCTAGACAGTCATCTGGCCAGTTAACATCTGTCAAACCAGTATCCGCTATGAATTTTTCTTTGCATTCGTCACAGAAGCACATACGCGTGTGCTTCCAGCGTATATAATCAAACATTAAACCGTCTATTTCATAGTCTCCAACTAGAGATTCAAGCATCGCCTTCCATGCTTGTCTAGTTTTGTTCTTGGTTAGACACAACCAAGTTTCCGAACTCCCGTCAGGTAAGGTTACTGTCATACCAGGTATGTTATTATATGCGACGTTTACGAGTGTATGAACATTAAACCCGTAATTATGAAAAGTATTTATCGCTTCACGAAGAGGCGGGTAATCTTTGACGCTTTCTGTGGAGCTATCCCAAATCTCTGTAGGGGTTATCTGAATTACTATAGTGTTAATCCCGTAATTAAGACAAGTCTCAGCAATTTCATCCCAAATCGGATTTCTTAACATCCAGTTACTTATATACACCCCGCGGATTTCGCTTTTAAAAACATCCACGCTCGGCGGTGAAGGAGGTGGAGGAGTAACTACAACTGCTGTTACACTTGCAGTCAAAGTTAAATTAGAACCCTCAGCATCTTTTACAACACAAGTTACCGTGTGTTCACCCTCAGCTGTTGGTGTAAAGGTGAAAGTACTCGATGTTTCAAGTTGAATTGTACCGTTCACAGACCACTGATATGAATAGGGCTTTATGCCACCCTTTACATCCACATTAAATGTAACAGGTGCACCTACTACTGTCCAAGCACTCTCCGGTCTTATACGAGCGTCTAAAGGGATTTTAGGGCCAGGTAAAGCTTCTATATAATCTATGTTAAATGAAAATGGCTCCTGTATTAGTTGCCAGCATGAAAATTCGACCCACACCACATTTGTTAAATCCGGAAATTGCTCTCCTTTTTCTGGAAGTCGTAAATCGAAATCTATAGTTAACCATTCGCCAAACGAGGTTATTTTTTCAGTGAGATTGTATGCCGACCATGTGCCGGGAACTCTGTAAGCAAATGTGAATTTGTCAGGTGGTGGTGAGTTACATTTAAGTCTCATCCTCAAAATCGGGGTTTCAGAGAAATTCCAATGTCCCTCTTTAACGAAATATCCCCCCCAATTGGCCCCCGTAGCAGCAAAAGTCATTTTTAGGCTGGCATTACCTTCAATCTTGTCCGTAGTGTCCGTTTCAATGATATTTTCACCTGTGTATGGAGGTGACTGACTGCTATGAACCCTCCAGCCATTAACTCGGTTGCAATCATCCCAAATTTTATGGATCACTATCTTACCTATGTTTCTTACAGGAACTTTTCCTACGGGGATTTTGCTAACTACGAAGGCCAAAGAAAGACTTATTGATCCAAATGCTACTATAAGAATCAAAAGTATACCGTTTAGTTCTGATTTTTGCAATCTTCTATTTTTCCTCCTTCTTATACGAGGTTTCACGAGTTAAAATGTTTTCGATTTTTGTGTACATTTTCTTCGCGTATACTTATGGTGTAGTATGTAATAAATCTTATGTCTTATTCTATAAGAGAGATTAAAATGTATATCTCAGTTCTAATCCCAACATTTAAGCGCGCTAGCTTGTTAAGTTATGTCTTAGAAGGGTTGAAAAAACAGACATTCAAGGACTTTGAAGTTGTAATAGTGTTGAAACCCAGCGATAATGATGAAACAGAAAGTGTCATCGAGAAGTTTAAGAAATGGCTGGAAATAGAATTAGTACTGCAAAACAGTGGCTATGTTGTGGATGCTTTGAATCTTGGGCTTAAACGTGTTAAGGGTGATATTATAGCTTTTTTGGATGATGATGCGGTTCCTTGCATAGAGTGGGCCCAGAGACACATAGAATCTTACAAGAAGCGTGATGTTGGTGGAGTTGCTGGAAACGTTATACCAGCAAAATTTGAGGGAAGCAAAATTATAGAAATTAAAGGCGCATCACATATTATACCTAACTTTAGATTCTTATCTTATCTTGAAAATATTTTCCATAAGGTTTGGAGTCAGCCGCTTGAAGGAATGGAAAATTACCTTGTTTACTTATCCAAAGCCGGAGTTGTGAAATATAATTCTAATCTTTCTCGTATTGCTTGGCGTCAGCCCGTTGAATCCTTACTTGGTATGGGCGCGAACATGTCTGTTTTGCGCAAAGCTATCAAAGACTTTAAATTTCCAAACTCATG
Organism: Candidatus Bathyarchaeota archaeon; assembly: GCA_029934005.1. GTDB lineage: Archaea > Thermoproteota > Bathyarchaeia > Bathyarchaeales > WUQV01 > JAOZNA01. Next base: position 30,121 of record JAOZNA010000003.1, on the reverse strand, counting down.
GATTCTTGGCTTAGCATGGGAGCAGTTTCTAGGTTGGTATCTATGGAAAAAGGGATATTTTCTCATTTTTAACCCTAAAGCGAGCGTTTACCATCTCATTCATGGCCAAACTTTAACGCGTAGCATAAGAAACTATAGAAGGGCTCTTTTAAGATGCATTGAACATAACCTTCTGTTCTATAGATTATACGGCTCAGAGCCAAGCCTCTCCCTGCTGTATAGAATTACTTGGCTTATCTTCTCTTCACTGATTAATTTAAAAAAATTCGTTATAGATAAAGATCACCAACAGATTGCTAATCTAAAAGGCAAATTCTATTCAGAAATGATAGGATTAAAATGGCTGTTATCCAAAAAGATAGGAGATGGTACATACAGACCACTATTAGATTTACAGAAATTGAATCGTTAAAGTTTATGGCGAATTATTATGAGGGTAGATGTAGTTGTTTGCGCTAAGAATCGAGCAGTCTTATTAGAGAGAGCACTGCGACAAATTATAAAATACGTCCCTTTTGAAAATCTTATTGTAATATATGGAAGTTCTCGGGATAACACAAAAGAAATAGCTGAAAAATACGCTACTCAAGTATTCTGGGACGGAGACAAAGGATTAGGAGCAGCTAGAGCTTTGGGAATTGAAAAAGCAACCTCTGAAATAGTTGCGATGATCGACTCCGACGTGATACTGACTAGAGAATGGTTCCAGCACATAATTAAGCCCTTCAAAAATCAAAAGGTTGCAGCTGTTACAGGAACATGTATTTTTGGGTATGGATGCAAGCCTTTAGAATCCCTTTGGGAATATATACGTCGCACTGCATCTGTCTATATAGGATGTAATAATGTAATGTTTAGACGTAAAGCTATACTAGAGGTAGGTAACTTTAACAAAGAAATAACAGGAGCTGGTGAAGATTATGAACTATATTATCGTATAATAAAAGCGGGATATCAATGGAAATGGGTCAAAGAAGCCGTCGTCTATCACCCTATGAACATGTTAGAATTCCTTAAGCATATTCGCTGGTGGGTACAGGGCCGCGCATTTATTGATGGTTCTGCAAGTCAAGCTTTAAGTTCTTCTCGCAGTAGAGTCTACAGTAGACTAGCTTATTCCATTCTAGAATCTTTATGGAATGGAGTAAAACTATCAGTAGCAGTGCACCCGGCTCTTTTTTTATATTCCCCACTGATGAATGCAATTAGAGTTTGGGAGGAATTAAAAGCGCTTGCAAAAATGTCTAATTTTCATAAAGAATTTGGAGAACAGAACACGTTAAGAAGGAGATTTTGTTTAAATGAACTTTAGAATGGTAGATGGAAAAATATGGACTTTCTGATAAGCATTCTCACTTTGCAATTTATCTTCTACATTACGATACTTTTTAATATTCCTATAGTCAAGCAAGTCATTGGCTTTTTTTACCTTACTTTCATTCCAGGATTAGTTTTCCTACGGTTACTCAGATTAAAAAAGTTTGACACGACTGAAACCATCCTTTTCTCGGTAGGCCTAAGTGTAGCATTTCTAATGCTCACCGGGCTCTTTATAAATGAACTTTGCCCGGTCTTTGACATTACACAACCATTGTCATCGGCACTGCTATTAATAACCCAAAGCACCATAATTCTTGTAGAAATAATTTTAAGTTACATATTAAATATGGAAGCAAGTAAGGAGACAAAAAGAAATTCACATCACCTACCATTTAACAAACAAACCATTTTGATTTTCGCCTTTTCCCTAATAACAATTATTTTAGGAATATTTGGCGTGTTAACATTGAATATAACAAAAGATAGTCATATCTTTCTCTTTTTAATACTTGTGATTTCCATCCTATTCTTGCTAGGTGCTTTCTTTGGACGAAAAAACCAAATATTGCATCCCTTAATTTTGTTTACCATATGTTTGTCAGCTCTGTTTTTTATCTTCGGAGATACGTCTATAGTGACAGAATATATCATCGGAAAAGGGGACCAGTGGATTGAATATCAAGCTTTCAAATTTACGGAGATAAGCTTTTTCTGGAACTCCGCAATGTCTCCTTCTGCGTACGCACATGTTTTGTTTCCAACATATTCCATGATAAGTGTAACAATACTGCCAACAATTTTTTCGCAAATATTGCAACTAGACTCTTCTTGGACATTTAAAATTCTTTACCCATTTATAGTTTCTTTTATGGCTTTAGGAACTTACAAATTATATACCACGCAAACAAACAGTAAAGTAGCTTTTTTGGCATCATTCTTCTTCATTACGATTTCGACTGGTAAAGGATGGGGTTCAGCGAAACAAATGGCAGCCCAACTTTTTTATGTTCTGTTATTACTCCTCTTCTTCAACAAAAAAATAACTCCTATGAAAAGGAAGATTTTGTTTGTAATTTTCAGTTTTGCCCTGGTAGCATCACACTATGCATTGTCATACATATTTATTTTCATTATGCTGTTCTTCTTTCTTACCTTAACATTTATGAAATATTACAAAAGCGGCATGTTATTTACAAACGAATCAAGAACTCTGTTAAGTCTAACTATGATATATCTAGTCATAGCTTTTTCATGGGGTATTTACGTAAACGCTTCAGAGGCATTTAATCTACTTTTAGATTCCATAAACACCGTAATACGTAACATCAATGAATTTTTCAATCCTCAATCGAGAGGAACTGCTCTTAAGGGGCTCGGAGTAGTCGAAACTCCAACAATTTTTCATCGAATTAGCACTTTTCTATTTCTCTTAACAGAATTTTTCATTGTAGTTGGGTTCTTAAAGCTAGTCGTAAAGAGTAAGCAAGGAAGCTTTGACCAAAATTACAAAATAATCAGCGCAGCGAATTTGACAATTATAATGATGAACCTTCTATTACCTAAACTTGCAGACACTTTCCTTATGAGTCGCTTTTACCAAACAACTCTCATAGTTTTAGCGCCTCTTAGCATACTGGGCGGACAAACAATTATTGAACATCTACCCAAAATAAATCTCAAAAAATTTTCAGCTACAGTTTTAGCTGTATTTGTGCTGGTGCCTCTATTCTTATTTCAAACAGGTTTCATTTATGAAGTTGCAGGAGTCCGCTGTGAGTCCTTGCCTTTAAGTATGCATAGATGGGACGACTTGAAATTGCATGGTTTTATAACTGAGCCCGAAGAGGTAATTGGTGCTACATGGCTGTTCAGAAACGCAAACACCTCAGGCATTTTCGTATATTCGGATATAACGTCTAAGTTTCATGTTTTAACTGCCTACAGTTTAATTGAACGAGGACGGATATTTCTACTATCTAATAGGACGAAATCCAGCTTGGGCGATAATGAATTCATTTACCTAGGCTATACAAGTGTAATAAACAAAAAAGTCGCTACCCACCTTCCAGATATAGGATACTACAGATTGAACATAACTGAAGTGTCCAACATACTTGAGAGCCAAAATAAGCTATACTCGAATGGCGAGTGTGAGATCTATAAAGGTTTAAACATGCCTGGACATTGATCAGAGTTTCTAGAGAAGGAAGAAAAATAAATGATTGTTGGCGTTTTTCATCCTCCGATGCGTTTGGAATCCTTCGGCGGATCTGTGGCGGTAACTCTGTCGGTAGTTAATGCTTTGGCAGAAAATGGATATGATGTTATCTTATTTACCCGAAATTTGATTGATCAACATAAATTATCTGAGATTATGGGTGAAAAGCTGCCAGACGGCGTAAAAATAATTTTGAAGTCTTCAATTTTGAGATCTCGAAGTATCGTGAACCTTTACGAAATTGCTTTTAAACTTTTAGCTTTGAAATTGAAGTGTGATTTGGTGGTTGATACATATTCAAATTATGTTTTTCCTTGGACGGATGTTTCATACGTCCATTTTCCATATCTTGGAAGTCCTTTCTTCAAACAGAATTTTCCGTATTTAAATTTAGCGAAAAGAAGAGAAGTTCTGAGTCATGCGATTAATTGGCCATACGTATTCTTTGAAAGGAATTTTGAGAAGTATGATAGAAAGTTACTTCTCGCCAACAGCCAATTTACTTCGGGGGTTATTAAAAAGGCTATGGGAGTGGATGCTGAAGTGCTGTATCCTCCCATTTCATCTTTGTTTTTGAATGCTTTAAACGTTTACGGAAAGAAGAATCGGAAGAATCTTGTCGTAACTGTTGGGCGAATTACAGATTATAAAAGACTTGAAACAATTCCTCTAATTGCAAGTATGTTGCGGAAAAATGATGTAAAATTTACAATAGTCGGTTTTCTTCACGATAAAGATACATTGAGAAAGATAAATGCAGAAATTGAACGTTTAGGCTTGAAGGATAAAGTTAAGGTCTTAACGAACATTTCTAAGGAAGATTTAAAGAAGATTTTAGGAAAGGCGAAGGTCTATTTACATCCGCCGACAGTTGAACATTTTGGAATCTCTATAGCTGAAGCAATGGCTATGGGTTGCATACCCGTGGTCTATCATGTGGGTGGTGCAAAAGAGTACGTACCGAGAGAGTTTATTTATAAAGATCTATATGAAGCTGCGGAGAAAGTTGGAAAATCAATTGATACGTGGTCTGTTAAAGAGGCGAAAAAGATGAATCGAATAGTTCAAAGGTTTTCGGACTTGAACTTTCGTAAAAATTTCATTCGAATATTTGCCGATTACTGTTCGCAAATTGATCAGTTATACTAGTTAGCTATTGTTGCTTTATGTTCTAGCAGATAGTGACTATCATGAAGGTATTAATGGTAACTCCTTTCTATCACCCAATAATCGGCGGTTCTGAAGCCCAAATAGAAAATCTTTCCCTCAAACTAAATGAAATTGGAATATCTACTGATATCATGACCTTTAATTTAGACGGAAAAATGAAACCGGCACATTTCCAAAAAATTGAAAAGATAAATGGTTTAAATGTTGTTAGAGTGCCAACCATTGCTTTTCTGCCTTGGAAACTACGTCATAACAAAATTAACTTTATGATAAACTTTGTTCCAAGAAATCATACCTATATTGTCGAGGAATACGATATATTACATTTTCACAATGAAACAGATTTGAGTTTTCCCGTGTTCTTATATAAAGTTTGCAAGCCTAAAGTGTTTCATCTTAGATGCTTAAATGTGACTTATTCGATTTTCAAGAGAAATGTTGTCTGCAGGCGGATACTTAAGAAAATTGCCGATGTCTATATTGCCCAATCAAGATACGTTTTACATTTACTTCTAGATTTAGACATTCCCAAAAGTAGACTTAAAATTATTCCTAACGCAATAAACGTCTCCACTTTTAGGCCTGGAAAGGAAAAAGTCGAGAATAGATTGTTGTTTGTGGGTAGAATTGAAAAATATAAGGGACTTCATGTTCTTCTTGAGTCGCTTAAACATATACGCGTACCAGTTGAGCTTTTAATTATAGGTCCATTGGTTGGAAAATCAGATTACCATAAGAAAGTAGCCAAGTTGATTACTGAAATAAATGAAAAAACGTCTCATAAGGTTAGATATTTGGGTCCCAAGAAATCTGATGAGTTAGTGAAGTATTATCAGTCTGCGTCGGTCGTTATTGTGCCTTCTTTAAGCGAATCCTTTGGAAACGTGATTTTAGAATCTTTAGCATGTGAAACCCCTGTTGTGGCATCGAGTATTGGAGGAATCCCCGAGATTATTAGTAGCTACAAAAATGGAATTCTAGTTCCACCTAACAACAGTGTAAAACTGGCAAATGCCATTCAACTTCTTTTAGAAGATGAAAAATTTAGACAGAAGCTGGGAAAGCAAGGAAGAAAAGTCGTTATAGAAAAATATTCTTTAGAGATTGTCGCTAGAAAAATACTTAGGGTGTATGAAGAATTACTGAATTAGACTATTTCTTGAAAATTTAATTGGTGATTAAATGATTAGAAAAGTTGTAGTTCCCGCAGCAGGACTCGGCACCAGACTCTTACCAGCCACAAAAGAAATGCCTAAAGAAATGCTTCCAATAGTTAGCGTTGGAACGAACGGAACACTATGTCTAAAACCCATGTTACACGCAGTTTTCGAGCAACTTTACAGTGAAGGTTTCAGAGAATTCGCCTTTATAGTTGGTAGAGGAAAAAGAGCAATAGAAGACTACTTTTCACCAGACTACAATTTCATAGAGTACCTTAAAAGCAAAAATAAAGATGGTTTAGCCAAAGAACTGCAAGATTTCTATGAAAAAATAAAAAACTCAACAATAGTCTTCATAAATCAGCCAGTTCCAGCAGGTTTCGGGGACGCCGTACATAAAGCGTCAGTATTTACCCAAAACGAGCCCTTTTTGCTGCATGCAGGCGATGATTTAATCCTATCCCAGAACAGAAACCATCTTAAAAGACTTTTAAATGCGTTTAAGAAATACGATGCTGATGCAGTTTTCCTAATTGAGAAGGTTGAAAATCCACAGAAATATGGAGTTATCAATGGACGAGAAGTTAGTCCAGGGATTCTAGAGGTCTCAGAAGTCATTGAAAAACCCAAAAAACCTCCATCGAGGCTGGCCATCGTTGCAGTGTACATTTTTCAACCAGTGATACATCGAGCTATTGAAAAAACGCGTCCGGATGAAAACGGCGAAGTACAATTGACTGATGCTCTCCAACTATTAATAGACTGGCAATGCAAAGTTTATGCTATAGAATTGCAAGATAATGAAAAGCGAATAGATATAGGTACTGCTGAAAACTACATTAAAATGCTGAGAACAATATTATAGCTTTCAGTTAGAAGTGAATGTAATTAATGGAAGCAGCCTTTATGACAAGACAACGTATATCCATTATTGGAGCAGGTTATGTCGGTTTATGCATAGCGGTAGGATTTGCCAGTAAGGGGTATAAGGTAATTGCAATAGATCATGACTCTAAGAAAGTAATATTAATAAATAAGGGAATTCCTCCTTTCCACGAAGCTGGCTTAAAAGATCTTTTACAAGAAAACTTGAAAGAGGGCTATTTAGAATGCACTTTGGACTGCAAAGAAGCTATTTTAAAGACGGACATTACCTTCATTGCTGTTGGAACCCCTAGCAAGCGTGATGGAAGTATAAATCTACAATATGTTAAGAATGCAGCTCGCGAAATTGGGAAAGCATTGAAAGAAAAAGAAAATTACCATTTAATCGTCGTTAAAAGCACAGTTATTCCCGGAACAACGGAAAATGTTGTTAAACCCATTATTGAGAAACAGTCTGGCAAGCGTTGCGGCGAAGAATGGGGAATCTGTGTAAATCCTGAATTTTTACGGGAAGGATCGGCAGTTAATGATACTTTACATCCCGACCGCATTATAATTGGTGAATATGACAAAAAATCTGGTGACATGTTAGAGATGCTGTATCGAAACCTACATGGTGAACAAACGCCTCCGCTTTTAAGAACAAACCTTTCAACAGCTGAACTTATTAAATATGCCAACAACGCTTTCTTAGCCATGAAAATAAGCTTTATCAATCACATCGCTGACATTTGTGAAAGAATTCCAGGCGTAGATGTAACAGTAGTAGCTAAAGGCATCGGGTTGGATAAGCGTATCGGACGGTTGTTTTTAAATGCAGGATTAGGATATGGAGGAAGTTGCTTGCCAAAAGATATTAAGGCATTAATAGCCTTTTGCAAAAGCTTGGGTCATAAACCGATCCTGCTGAAGGCAATTAACAAGGTGAATGAAACCCAACCATATAAAGCTATTAAGTTATGCAAGGAAGCTCTTGGAAGTCTAAAGGGAAGACATGTGGCTATACTTGGATTGGCTTTTAAACCTAATACTGACGATATAAGGGAGGCTGTCTCCATAAAAATCATTAAGGCCCTCTTAAAAGAAGGGGCAAGAGTCACCGCCTATGACCCCGCAGCAACACCAAATATAAGAAAAAGGTTAGGCAACAGCATTCAGTATACTTCTTCACCGATTAACTGCATAAAGAACGCCGACTGCTGTATAATTGTAACAGAATGGGATGAATTTAAAAAGTTAAATCCAAAGGATTTTATCAAAAATATGAAACACCCCATAGTCATCGACGGCCGGAGAATTTTTGATCCAACGGAATTTAGCAGAAAACTCGACTATTGGGCGGTAGGGCTCGGCAAAATTGAGGAAAAATATTATGAGTCTCGTAAGTTTTGTACAGATTAAGAATTCAGATATAACCAAAGCAATAGAGAGTTCACTAAACCTCATCAATTATGTTTTTCCAAAGAAGGCAAGAAAGGTTGTTATCAAACCGAACTTATGTTATTATTGGGATTACACCACTGGGCAAACTACTGATCCGAGGTTTGTAGGGGCATTAATCAACTTAATCCGTTCAGAAATATCGCCTGACGTTAACATCTCCATCGTTGAATCGGATGCTTCTGCAATGCAATGCAAATATGCTTTTAGAATGCTAGGTTACGAGCAGCTCGCAGACGAATACAATGTAAATCTTGTTAGTCTCTCTGAAGATCCATATAGTGTAGTTCGTGTAACTGCTGGGGAACGGTCTTTCGAAATAATGGTTCCTCTGACCATTAAAGAAGCGGACTTAAAAATTAACGTGCCAAAGATAAAATACAGTATAAAAAAATCAAAATTACATGTGCATTAAAAAATATTTTCGGTTGCAATCCTTACCCTAAAAAGTACAAATATCACCCAGTACTTGATGAAGCAATAGTCGCCATTAACAAAGCAATGAAGTTTGACCTCTGCATAATCGACGGAAATATAGTTTCAAGGGTTCAACCACGAAAACTAGGTTTAATAATGGCAAGCCAAGATCATGTAGCAATAGACGTTGCGGCAGCGGAAATTGCGAGAGTGAACCCGAAAGCAGTAAGATATATCCAATTGGCCCGTAAGGAAGGTTTAGGAAACTTAACTTTCATCCCGAGGGGTGAACCACTCGAATACTTCAAATCCCGCTACCCCAAGAAGAATTTGCAAACTAAACTTTTAAGCAGGGCATACGCCATTGCTATTCAAACAGGAATAAGCAAGAAACTAGGATTAGAATAGAAAGGCAGAGAAAATGAGAAAGCTTGGACTCGGTTTAATTGGTTTGGGATACGTAGGCAAAATTCATCTTCGACACTGTAAAAAGTTAGCGAACGCTAAACTGATAGCTGTAGCGGATCTATCCAAAAAAGCTCTAAAAATGGCGAAGACCGCAGGCATCAGAAAAACTTATGGGAGTTATGAACAGCTTCTAAAAGACCCGGCTATAGACGCAGTTATAATAGCATTACCCACACATTTACATGCTCAATGTGCCAAAAGCGCCGCCGAGGCGGAAAAGCACACATTCCTAGAAAAGCCAATAGCAAGAAATACTGAAGAAGCAAAGCAAATTGTCTTGCGGCAAAGAAAAACGCAGTAAAGTTGATGATCGGTTATCCGATTAGATTCGATCCAGCGTTTCAACACTTGAAACAGCAAATTCGGAATGGAATTTTGGGCGACATAGAAATCGCCCACGCTACCTACATAAGTTCTGGACCATTTTTCCATAGAGCTGAAGGTTTGACACCAAGACAAGTGCCAGAATGGTGGTTTAACAGAGAACTGACGGGAGGAGGAGCTCTTATCGATTTAGGAAGCCATGTAATAAACCTTCTAAGATGGTACTTCGGTGAAGTAATAGGTATAAAAAGTTATTTAGGTTATAGATTTAACATGCCGTTTGAAGATTCAGCAATATGTCTAGTTAAATTTAAAAATGGAACAAAAGCGGTTATATCGGTGGGCTGGTTTTCTCATCAATATCATCTTGAAGTCAAACTTTTCGGAACTGTAAAGCATGCCCAGATGCAACATAAACCTAAAAATAAACTGTTAACAGTAATTCAAATACTAGCTACAAATACATCTCGGTTCTATCAAGCCCACCTTGCAGAACTTCAACATTTCGTAAACTGCTTGGTTCACAACAAGATGCCAACGCCAACAGAAGAAGATGGATTGAGAGATCTAGAAGTAATTGAACAAGCGTACAAAAATCAAGTAGGTCTTTAATTGAGATCGATGTTAACTAGTTTAAAGTAATGATTTTATTGTAATTTTCTTTTTAGATATTTAATTTCATTGGTCTCTGAAAATCAAACTCTAAAGTGAAAGTTGCATGCAAAAAGCCTTAGAAATCGGCAAGAAATCTGCAACTGGAGTCTTTCAACTATTTATAGGCGTAGCCGGATCAACGCTGATTATGGCTATAGGTACACTAATCTTGGTGAGGCTCATAACGCCCGAGGAATATGGGTTATACTCTATAGCTTTAATTCCAGCATATACGGCCATTCTCTTTCGAGATTGGGGGGTTAATTCGGCTATAACTAAATATACAGCTAGTTTACGGGTTGAAAATAAGGAAGAAAATATTTACGAAATAATTGTAACAGGTATACTTTTTGAGGTAACAGCGGGCTTGATTTTGTCAATAATCTTAATTCTCCTTTCGAACTCTATCGCTTCAACAATTTTCAGCAGACCGGAGGCAGCGCCGTTAATAGCAATAGCCTCTACTACGATCTTTGCAGAAGCCCTCCTTAGAGCTACACAGTCAAGCTTCACAGGCTTCGAAAGAATGGAATTAAAAAGCTTAACAAATATATGTCAAGCTATAGTAAAAAGCACAGCATCTCCCTTTCTAGTACTAATAGGCTATGGCGCATTAGGAGTAATCCTTGGGCATACGGTTTCCTTTTTGATATCAGCTATAGTAGGTCTTGTGATACTATACCTAACCATAATCAGAAAAATAAAGAAAAAGAATCCCCAGAAAATAAGCATCACTAAAACCTTAAAGAAAATGTTACATTATGGAGTCCCCCTTTCATTATCGTGGATCATAACCGGACTTTTAGCACAATTCTATGCTTTCATGATGGCTATTTACTGCACCGACACCGTTATAGGAAATTATCAAGCAGCAACCCAATTTGCCACCGTGTTAACATTCTTTACAATTCCAGTATCAACCGTGCTGTTTCCAGCATTCTCAAAAATTAATCCAAAAAGTGAGTTAGAATTACTTCAAACGGTATTTACATCATCAGTCAAATATATGTCGTTAATGCTTGTTCCAACTACGGTCGCAATGATGGTTCTGTCAAAGCCTATGGTGAGTACGCTCTTTGGCGAAAAATGGAGAGATGCACCCTTCCTCCTCACTCTATATGTGATAAACTACCTTTTCATGATCTTCGGAAGTCTAAGCTTGGGAAGCTTACTGATGGGGCTAGGCGAAACCAAAACTCAGCTAAAACTATCCCTAATAAATTTCCTATTCGGAGTGCCACTAGCTCTTTTACTGATACCTAACATGGGGATAGTTGGACTAATATTAACTGGTATAGTAGCGGGAATACCAAGCATATGCTTAGGGCTATATTGGGTATGGAAACATTACAAAGTTAAAGCAAATGTAAATTCATCATTCAGAATCCTTGCAGCATCAACCCTTGCGGCAACAGCCACATTTTTAGTTATAAGTTTGATAACATACACAGATTGGATTCAACTGATAATAGGAGGCTTAACATTTCTCGCGACATATGTAGTTACAGCTCCAATCATGGGTGCAATTAATCAGGCAGACATCTATAATCTTAGAATGATATTTTCAGGCCTAGGAATTATATCGAAATTGATAAATGTCCCGCTAGCCCTTATGGAAAAACTATCAAATGAAATATATCATAACCCTTAATTAATATAAAATACCCCTACTTATTGTTGGTTGAAATCAATGAAAATTTCTTTTCAATTCCTGGCCGACACTATTAAACAAAACAAGAAAACATTATTGTCAATAATTGCAGCAGTTTTGATCACCATTTTACTTCAAACTTTACTTTCCATATGGCTAAGCCACAACAGCGATATCTACCTTCCAAGTATTGGAACAATTCACACAATTAATGTTGAAGTCTATGGGGGCGACCTAAAAGAGTTGAGTAATGACCAAAAATTCTTAGATTGGGGAACTGTTTATCCAGGGATTATGGTAAACCGAACTTTAAATGTGACTAGTAGAAGTAATGTTGATGCCATGTTAATTATAAAAACGATGAATTGGGCTTTTAACAATTCACAGGGAAAAATAGTTAAAGGCCCAGTAAATAAGACGGATTATTTAACATTAAAGGTAAGTCTAAATGAAACTTTAATACATCCAAACCAAACTCTGGAACTAACTTTAACACTGAAGGTTGCAGACTCAGATGATTTCATAGATTTCCTGATTGAAAACGATGTAAAAACCTTCAGTTTTGATATTTGCATACAGGTTATCTAAAATTTAATTACATCAACAAAATACGCTTTGCAGCTTGTAAATCTTATATAATAAAAACTATGTTGAACAAGTTTTTGGAATGATGAGCCATGAATTTTAAATTGTACTCTCTATCGATTGTACATTAACATCATAAGGGATATGGGATTTTGGGCTTTAAAAAAATTCCAATTTACTACATAGGATGGGTAGGTAATCAAAATTTAGGAGATGATGCATCATACAGAGTCATACAAAGCATTTTCAGTAAATATCAATTCATATTATCAGACCAAAAGTTCGCAGAGAACATGAAAAATTTTCACAATATATATCCGCAAATATGCTTTTTTGGCGGAGGTACATTGTTACCCCATTTTACAGTGACAGTTAAACCGATGAAATATAACTATGCCTTCGGGGTTGGGGTGAGAAATCCGTCTTTTTGGGGGAGATTTGATTCACTAATTATTGATAGGATGCGAAGCTTTGAGTTTAGATTTCTGGGCGTCAGAGACAATGTTTCAAAAGCTTTATTGGAACGTTGGGAACTGAAATCAGAAGTTATAGGTGACCCATGTTTAAATTTAGGAGTTGGTCTGCATAAAAAACGTTATGAAAAAAGAGTAGCAATTAACATAGGTTCAGATGGTTTATTATGGGGAGGAAACGAAGAGAAAGTTTTAAAAGAAGTTAGCAAATTTACGAAAACTTTAAAAACAAAGGGCTATCAAGTGACACTTATTCCGTTTTGGAGAGAAAATGTTCCGTATATAAGGAAATTAGCAGCATTATCGGGCGCTGAAATATTCAAGGAATGGTTTAATTTCGATTCAGTCCTCGAATTTATCTCCACATGTAAAGTATTGATTGGAGAAAAGTTACATTCATTAATCTTCAGTGCGGCCGTAGGCACTCCATTTATTTGCCTCGAATATAGACCGAAATGTTTTGCTTTTTCAGAAAGTGTAGGATTTACGGAATATTGCATCAGAACAGACGAAATAACGGCTGACAAAATTTTAATGAAGTTTGAGGGCCTCTTAGCCAATTATAAAAAAATGCAAAGAGAATTAATAAGGAAAGTTGAAAAGTTACGTGAAAAACAAAGAAATTTTGCAATTCAAATAATGAATGACATCGATTCTTTGCCTGATGGAGAGCCGCTGAAAAGGAACAAACTGGTAAAGATTAGAGATAAAATGCTTTGGAATATTGATGTTTTTCTTAACTCAAACTTTTTCAATGTCTGGAAATGTTGGAATAAGCTCTTCTTTCTCCATATGATTTGCTACTTGAAATAATTTTGATCCTAGATAGTTAATTAACTGTAAAACACCTTTTACCCCTAAAACGATGGAAACCTCATGAAAACGAGAATTTCAGTAATAATGCTCCGTCTATAATTGTGAGGATTTTATTACTGAATCCATAAATAGTATTTTAAATCAAAGTTTTAAGGATCTTGAATTAATTATAATCGAGGGTGGTTCTACCGATAAAACTCTTATGGTTATAGATAGATTTAAGGATAAAAGGCTGAAGGTTATCGTAAGTAAAGGACCGGGTTTTTACTGAAAGCCGGAATGAAGGGTTGCTTAAAGCTTCAGTGATTTATCATATAGGACAGGCTACACTTAATAGGCTAGAAAATGAACGAGCCGGAGATTTAGATTATATGGTGAATAGATCGCGTATTCGTTGAACTGTTATCCATTTCACTTTACCTCGTCTTCTTTCTACTTTTTTGATTGACCTTTATATTTATATGGCTAATTGTAACAAACTCGGAAGAAAAAATCGTTATTGAAAGCTTACTGGTGGAACCTAAAAAATACAAGCGACTCTCTGAAGAGACGGCTTATGTATGGCAAGTCCCCTCCTTACAGATGCAAGTTTTCCTGTGATTCCCTTTCGACTTATTGAGGGTGTTTAATTGGACTTTTTATGATTCTACAAATAAATCTATTCTTGGACCAGTCAACAAAACGGATTATATGGAAATATTAATTGAGCCAGAATGCAATATGACAATTCTGAAGCCGGATGAGACAGTGGAATTGACATTAACGCTAAATGTTACAAGCTCCAACGGTTTTATAAATTTCATCGTAGAGAATGACGTGAGGAGTTTCAGTTTTGACATAATTATTCACATAACTGAAAAACATTCTTCATGAAACATAAAAAATTACTTAAAAATATTCTAGAACAAAAAATCTACTTTTCTATACCATTTTTTCTTATCTATTTAAATTTTCCATTTTAATATCAAGTAAAGGGGCGAAGGGAGAGAACCCATTGGATTATTCGACTATCTCAGTGATTATTCCAGCATACAATGAAGAGAGAACCATAGGTGAAGTGCTCCATAAGACAATTTCAGTATTAGAAAACATAAGGAATCCATATGAAATTATAGTAGTAGACGACGGATCAACCGATAAAACAAAGTGGATAGTTTCAAAATATAAGGTAACGGTGCTCTCAAACGGAAGAAATCGGGGGAAGGGATACGCTTTAAGGAAAGGGTTCAAACATGCGAAAGGTCAAATAATAATAACTTTAGATTCAGATGGTGCTCATGATCCAAAAGAAATTCCCAAGTTGATTAAGCCTCTTTTTAATGGTATAGACATAACTGTTGGCTCAAGATTTTTGGGAAATGGGAAAGATTCAACAACTAAGCTGAATCGGGTGGGTAATAGAATAATAAATACGATAATAATGACTCTGACAAGGAAATACGTGACGGATAGCCAAACAGGTTTTAGGGCATTTAAAAGAGAAGTTTTAGAAAAACTAGACTTAACTTCTGAAGGATACGAAATTGAAACCGAACTTACAGTTAAAGGTTTAAAAAACGGATTTAAATACCAAGAAATACCCATAAACTGTAGAAAGAGAAAATATCATCAATCAAAGCTCCAAGTTTTGTTTGATGGAATAAAAATTCTGAAAACAATACTCAAGTCAAAATTCACATAGGAAATCGAAAATGGAAAATACAAGAAGTTTTCTAGAGTAAAGATCAATATGGACTTATAAATAACAAAAAGAATAATAACAAGTTGGTCATAATGAAAAGAGTACTTGCGTTATCGATGTTAATTTTCATGTTTGTTGCTAACTCATTCTTTAGCGCAGCTTACGCTCAAAAATCGCTTGGATCAGGTTATCGTGTAACAACGGATCATCATGGACAAGAAGTTCTTGTTGGTGAAAATGTCGCAGCTTGGGCGGATACAACTGACAATACGACAACTAAAGTTATTTTTACATGGATATATAACGATACGACAGTTAAGAGAAATGTTACTGTTGAAGTTTATACTATATGGTATACTAATGGTGAGCCGGGAGTGCCAGATGGTACAGAAGTATATAGGTTCACAGATACTTATCAACCAGATGAAGTCGGCGAGTGGGCAGTTAAGGCAAAATTCATTAATAGCGAAGGCCAAACTTCACAAAGTGACCAGGATAGCTTCCCAGTGAGAGCTACGTCATTTAACACAATACCTTATACTCCTTTAGGAACCATTGCCATCATACTTTTGATGGCAGTTGTCTTTACAACCTTTTTAAGTAGAAAAAACACTTAAGATTTCTATAAAAATTCTACATTACATTATTTATATAACGATTATTAAAAGATTAGAGGAATTACATGTATACTATAAAAAAGATTAAGATAGCATTCGCAATTTCCTTTGTTGGCTTACTTTTAGTTCTGTCTAGTTCTGTCTATGCAGCTGTAAATGCACCATACATTCTTCTTCCTTCAAGCGAAATCACCATGGAAGTAATTAAATATCCTGGAGAAAACTGCTATTACAATATAATGCTCAGCGATGTACCTTCTGGCTATCATGTTTCAGATGGAATATATTTGGGATGGTGTGTTGATGAGCATCACTACATTAGTGTTGGTGTAGAATACAGTGCCAGAATGTATTCAAGCTATGATGAGGATAATCCGCATTCAGATCCAGACTGGGATAAAGTCAATTATATTCTAAACTATAAGCAGGGAACAAAGGATGATATAAAGGAAGCAATATGGTATTTTGTTGATGGTGGAAATATGCCTTCTACCGAAGAAGGAAGGAATATGGTGGAAGAAGCGGAGAATAACGGGGAAGGTTTTGTTCCGGGACCAGGACAAGTTCTCGCAGTTATTCTCTGGATTGATGGTACTCAAGTGCCAATAATAGAAGTTACAGTACCGCTTCAAAATGTTGTTCCACAGTATCCGTTCGGTCCTATTTTGGGTGTTTTTATGTTTATGATGGCACTTGCCACCTTTAAGTATAGAGGTAAGATCTCTAGAATTCTTAGAGTACTATAAAGCATTATTGACCAGGGAACTTGATTTGAACGAATTGTAAATGGTAAGAGCTATGAGAATGTTAGAGAAAATTAGAATAAGCGTAAAAACTAATTATCGATGTATTTTTTTTGCTGTTCTGGTTATTTTGCTAATTTTTATTGTTTATGGTGATGACCTTAAGATCTTGTTTAACGAGGCTGTTCAAACAGAGGCTTTCAGCCATATTCTCCTAGTGCCATTTTTTGCTATTTTCCTCTTTTATTTAAAAAAGGATTTAATAAAAGCTTCAATTAGTTTAGAGAAGATTCGGAAGCAGTCGGCGACAAAGTACCTGAATGAATTAGCCGGGGTTATTTTATGCCTTATAGCTTTTTTGGTTTATTGGTATGGCTCTCACACTTTTTATCCGTTGGAATATCACCTTATGTCGCTTCCTATATTCTTAATGGGAATAGTATTAGTCCTATCAAATTCTAAAGTACTAATCACATCGATTCTTCCAATAGTTTTCTTATTTTTCTTGGTTCCGCCTCCAATGGAGTTTATGTACGCTGTTGGCGGATCTATGGCAAATTTTGAAACCCAAATATCCTATATACTGCTTCGAGGTTTTGGCATTCCAGTCAAGTTATCATATTCTTATGGACCACCCATTATCCAATTACTATCAGATTCGAATTCTGTCTCGTTTGCGGTTGACCTACCATGTTCAGGAATGTACTCCTTAATAGCATTCACGATGTTTTCAGCGTTCTTAGCCTTCATTAGCAAAGCTTCAATAAAAAGGAAAATTTTGATGTTTATAGGCGGCTTTTTTATTTTTGAAGCTTTAAACATTGTTCGGATAACATCCATAGTTTCGATAGGACATTATTTCGGCGAAGAAATTGCCATGTTCGTTTTTCACTCTATAGCAGGCATAATCCTAATATTCATCGGAATGTTTTTCACGTTGATTTTTGCAGATAGAGTTCTGAAAATAAAATTCTTTACAAAACCGCGGGAAATTAAGTTCTGCCGACAATGTAAAAGAAGCCTAAAAGAGAAAGCTTCCTTCTGTTTACGATGTGGAAACTTTCTAAACCAGTCTAATTGGCAAATTTCATTTAAAACTTGGGCGAAGGTTCTAGTGCTTCTAGTTGGATGCTGGCTTGTGACCATAAGCCTTAACGCACCAACTTTTGCGATGGCTGGAGAATCAATTAAAATATCATCGGGAACCAGCTGGACAAACACAACAGAAATTCTCCCAGAAATACAAGATTATCAGCTTAAATTTTTATACAGAGACGTAAACTATGAAAAAATTGCACATCAAGACGCTGCACTTGTGTATGCTTATTTTCCCATAAACTACTCAAAACCAACCGTATATGTTTCAATAAATGTTGCAAATAGCATTTCCAACCTTCATAGTTGGGAAGTATGCTTAATAACCTGGCAAATGGCTCATGGACGATACCCTCTGGTAAAAGTGCTGGATTCCAGAGAAATAGATCTGCTGGAAGGCACCTCTATAATTGCACGTTATTTGGCGTTTAAAGCTCCACAAAACTATACGCAGATTACACTTTATTGGTTTGAAAGAGCAACATTTGATACAGGAGTAACTGTGGGACAAAAGTATGTTAGAATAAGCTTAATAATATTAACATATGAGTCAACAAATTATAGGGAATTTGAAAATGAATTGTTGAGTATAGGAAAAATTATTGCTTCTTATTGGGAACCGCTAAAATTTCAGAGTTTAATTTCACTTGGAATCCCGGCGTTACAATTTCTACTCGTTATTTCAACCGTTTTAATTATTGTTACAAAAATAGGTCAATATAGTTACGAATTAAGAAAAAGAATGAGAAATTTGAAAATTTTTAGAGGGTTTGCCTCTAAAAATGATAAACTCGTTCTCCAGACAGTCATAGATTTGGCTAAGGAGAAAAAGTACGTAGGGACTATGGAAATTATGAATGCTTTTAGGGAAAAAACTGGAAAATCTATGAAAAATGATGAATTAATTGACATTTTGAATCGCCTTGAGGAGTATGGCTTTATAAGGAAGGATGTTGTGTCCGTTGACAATGTTCCTAAATTAGTGTGGAAAGTTTATGAATTAGAAATCTAAAAAGCTTAAAAATATGTAAAAGTTTTATTTGTTGTTAAAAATGAGTGAAAAAGAGAAAGTTGAAAGTTCGTTTTCTGAACTGCGGACAACTAAATACTTAGTGGAAAGGATACGGGAATTACAATCTGAAATTGAAAGTTTAAAGTTTGAATTAGAACGTTCAAAACGAATCCCCTCTGAAAAAGTGGGAGTAACGCTTACGACCTCTGGGATTACTGTACTTGTATTGTCTGTGCTTAGCGAATCCCAAATACTCGCGTTTATTGGGCTAAGCTTAACATTTTGGGGATTTCTGTTCTTCTTCATAAAGCCGATAAGATATGTTAAAGGCAGTTTACTGGACTTAGCAGCAACTTCGACATACATAACGGTTGATAGAATAGTAAATGACTTAAAATTTAAAGGCAGAAGCTATTATATTCCGCCTTATCCGAAGGATGTCTATCTGCCGGAATATCTTAGGGGCTTAAAAGAAATGGTTGTCTTCATATCAGCGGATACTCGGCCAGAAATGCCCTCTATAGAAGAAATTGCGAAAAGCAAATTTCTACTTAAAAATCCGAATGGAATCTGTATTTCTCCACCTGGACTTGGCTTGCTAAACCAAATTGAAAGAGAACTGAGAGAAGATGTTACTAAGGTAGATTTAGAGACACTTCTTGAAAGGCTCCCACAAATAATTACGGAAAGTTTGGAGCTAGCAAAGGAAGTTGAAATGAAAAGGGATAAGAAAAAAATTTACGTAAGAATAGATGATTCAATTTATAAGAATTTGTATAAAAGAGAACAAAACTTAAAGAGTGTTCATTTTCTCGGATGTCCACTCGCAAGCGCTATAGCATGTGCAATAGCTAAGGCATCTGGAAAAATAGTTACAATAGAAAAGGATAATGTATCAACAGATTTTCAAACCGTGGAGTTTTGGTACAGTTTTGTAGAGGATTAAAAATGAACTTTCCCTTATCCATGTCGGATATAAGCCTTTGGCTGGCTTTTATGGCAATATTACTTTTAATAACTTCAGAACTTATATCATCTGCAACCGAATACACCGGAAAAATTTTGATAGAAAAGAAACGGTTAAGATTGGTGGCTCTGGCTTTGGGAGTAGGTTTTATGATTACTGTTGTGATGCGTGTTTTCTACCCGTTCTAATTCCTTATCATCTTATTCAAGTAATTCCTTTCTCTCTGTGACTTCTTCGTCTTGGCTGTTCTGTGGCGTATGGAGGGAACGCCACGCCAAGCGATGCCTAGTGGGAACTACGCTTCTACTTGTTCTGTTCCTATAATTGTCAAGTCGAACGTGAAACTTCCAAATCCAGGTGCAGTTGCATTAACTGTGAGGGTTAAAGTAGCATTGATGATTTCGTTAGGTTGAACTACATAGTTTTCTCGATTCCAAGTCAAACTTAGATAGTTTTGCGCTTCCGTTGGAGTCCAATTTCCTACGGTATGAGTAAGGATAATTGTCACATCTCCTTCATTTTTTAAATAAATTGTTCTGCTTTTCTGGTCTCCAGGGAGTAAGTCTCCCCAATCAATTGATTGTAAGGGAATTTGGCACTGAGGATCTTGATAAGCGCCTATTCCTATAGTTTTTACTTGCCCACTGTTTGGAACTCTGATGTTTCTTGTTAGGATGCCTGAAGCTATTAAGGCTGTTATGGCTGATGCTACTGCCACCATTATTATTAGTAGAATGGACATTTTTGGGAGGTAGGTTTGGGCTTTTATTGGCATCACCATTGAATACCGTATCTTAAGATTTAATAAATATTTTTGTGTTGAAGCGCAACACGAATACACAATAAATAAAGATTTCGAAATTTACGACAAGAAGAAACAAACTAAATGTTAATAAGTACACGAAGTTTTGCATATGAAGGAGGAAATAACTTCGTTTGCGCCTGGACATTTAGCATTGGGCTATATCTGCAGCAAATTATCTTCAAAACTCCTTAAAGTAGAAGTAAACCTTCCACTTATATTTCTTTTCTCAGTATTACCAGACATTGATATACTCATTCCGCAACTAAATCATAGAGGCCCAACCCACTCAACAATAGTCGCATTTCTCTTCTTCATTCCATTCCTCATTGTATATAGCAAAAAATCAGTTCCATACTTAATAGCTTTAGTGCAACACTCAACCATAGGCGACTTTTTCGCTGGAAAAACGCAGATTCTATGGCCAATTTCTATAAGATATTATGGAATGGACATACCAATTGACAGTCCAACAAACATAACTGTAGAGTGGATATGTTTCTTGATTTCCATAGTAATTATGGTTAAAAGCAACGACTTAAGAAAACTTTTTGGAAAAATGAATAATTTAAATTTGGTTCTCTTTATCCCAACCACAGCTATATTTCTTCCAACTTTGTTTTCGTTCCCATTAAAAGTACCAATAGAACACTTATTTCCACATATAGCTTATGCTGCTATTTTCACGATGTCAATGGTGAAAGGATTGTATGAAATAAATATCGCAAAAAAATAAGAGAGTTGAAGATAATGATATACTTTAATGGAGCGGGGGTTGCCGAGCCAGGTTAAAGGCGCAGGCTTCAGGAGCCTGTCCCGTAGGGGTTCGTGGGTTCAAATCCCACCCCCCGCACCATTTTACGCGTAAATTCCGCTCCCGGCGCTAGATATGATACTTAAAATCGATTTAAATACAGATGTTGGGAGCTTAGTTATTCTAGTCTTTTATGGCTTTTACAGGATTAGGATGGCGATTTCTCCCGTAAATTTCCCTTTTTCTCTGATAAAAGAGGGGGTAGGTCTGTAAATGCGTCCAAAAGGGTTAATTAGATACGTGAAATTTTTGAGTTACTTATGCACATTTCTAGCTTTGTTTGCTGAAAGAAGCTCAGAATTAAGAGTGAACTTTTAAGGGAACATGCGTGGCTAGATGACCTATGAAAGTTTACCTTATGAATCGTTTACTTGATTGCATGTTTACTTCTCATTTTTGGCTCTCGGGATTTCGCGCACGAATAATATATTTCAATATATATCTTGAAGACATAATAGCCAGAAGGTTTTCAGCCATTGTCTAGAGAGGCATGGAAATTATTGCTTTTTCATTCTTCCCTTTTCTTAATATTTCTTTATAGATGAGAATGCCTAAAACTGAGATTCCAGATATCACAAGGGATAAAATAGTTAAATTGTACCATGCTTTTAAAGCTGCTGGTGTAAGTTGGTTTAGAAAGTGTAAACTTTTTGTTAAATTTAAAGTCAGTACTGCATAATATGTTGCTTGTACTGGGGTAAAGGATCCTCCAAAAAGGCCGTAGACATCTGCCCATGTATTCTCTTTCCATGTGGCATTCCATAACCTATTTGGCAATAGCCACGAGTCTCTATAGTAAAGATTTTGATACTCTTCAAGGAGGTACTTCCGAACCCTTATTAATTCGGACATTGATTCTTCGAGCATCCCAATGCATTCTAATGTTTTTACAGCGTAGTAGTTATACTGCCTCGCTCCAATGCCAACTGTCCCTCGTTTATCGTCTGGATGAGCCTTGAAATAAGCTGTATCACGGGTAGTAACTACTAAACATGAAAACACATACTCCTTTATCTTTTCTCTATTTATGGCATTATTATCTTTAAGATAACCTAAGATTTTAAGCGTTGAGATCGCTGCGTAGGTATAGGCTAAACCTGTTCCATACCTATCTACATAAAATGGGTTTGTGCGTAAAGATGACCAAGGAGGCAAATATTCTGGACTAGATTCAGGAAATGGCTTAAATGCTCCATTTTCCGCTTTACAGCTTAAAATCCATTCCAGAGTTTTTGTTGTATTGATTTTATCTAACGCATTCAATTGCGCGAGAATCGAAATCCATTCAAATGTGCTAATTATATTGGATTCTGCATACGCCAAATCACTTATAGCATAAAATTCAAGAGGAAAACCGGTGATTGTGCGATTTTCTATTCTGCCATCAGAGTATTCGATTTTGAATACGGGCTCATGGAAAGCTCCATCGGATTCATTATACCTGGAGAGAGCCATTTCAATTAAAGCTTCCTTATTCACCTGGTTAAGGGCGTTAACCAACCTCAGAGCGGTCAAACATGTATTAATTCTATGTGGGTTAGTAACATATGTTAATGACTCCCCGAACTTAGCTGGCCAACCCCATAATGTTACATTATCTATTGTTACATTCTGCTGAGAAACAATTCTAACTATCGCTTCTGTGATATTTGTTTCTTTGAGGGCATCTAAAATTTTAAAGATGATTAAAATCATTGCTTCAAATTCCGCCCATTTTCTCAGCTGTTTTTGAGTGAGTGCCTTTACAATGGCTGATTTTCTAGTTTCAGTTAAAATCTGTGTTTGAGCTTGAATAATGCTTGCAGAAAAAAGAAGGGAGATTAGGAATATAGCAAAGGTTGAAATTGCTAGATATTTTAACTTCATCCAGTCACCGTGAATTGCAGTTGCGTATTAAATGAAATAGCTGCAAACCTTGTAAAATGATATGGTAGCCCTTCATCTGGAAACACCCAGCAATCGATCCACGAAGCCATTCCAAGATCAAATACGTAATCTCTCGGTAGCCCGTCTATTCGGAAGATTACTCTGAAATAAAAGCTCATCGTACCCCAATTGTCATCATTTGGATCAATCAACGTTCCGTTGGCCCATACATGATGACTGAGGTCGGGCTGAAGATTTGGTGGGTTAGGTCCTCTTATGAGAACGGGGATTAAACCCACAACTGATCCAAGATATGGGACATCGATGAAACTTCCAAGAATATCTGCGGAAAGCCCCACGAACCACCAACCGAGATCGTTCAGAAATTCTACCGATTCGTAGTCGCCAGTTTCCCATCCAGAGTGTTCAAGGTCAATCTCCGCCCATACTTCCGTGTCAGCACTGTCAAATTTGAAATCCGCTTCAGATAATGAATGAGAATACGTAGCACCAGGTACGGTCCACAAATAACTTTCGTAATGTGTCGAGATGATAAGCATAAGGTCCACGTATCTATAATCCTGATCGAGCCCCGTATCTGGAAAGGTTGTGTGGCCCTCTCCCCATCCTCCTGGTAACATTGTTACAGAGAACGTTGCCGCATGAATGTTACCTTGTGTTTGTGTTAATGTCTTTGGCATCATTAGGAACGCCCTTGCTTCTTCTATTGCCAACATACTTGCTATGTACCCTTTTAACCAGTCGCTTGCACTTGCATCGAAGCCGCTGTGAATGAAAATCCCAGGCATTATGCCGTCCAGCGAAGAGGTATTCATAGCTATTGAGGCTGTTACACGATCATCTGTTGAAGCGTCTATGTACCCGATTGTGTTCCATGGAAGTCCCGCGGTCTTAGGAAGCGGTCTTGAAGCAACGATATCTGTTGTAGGTAGGTCGTTGTAGACTTGCGGATCAAAACCTGTCCTCTCTAGAAAATCCAATCCCCTTCGTGCTACATGTCCATCATAAAAGTAGGCGGTGACATCTTTACTCAAGAACTGTTTTAGCCCGTTTTCACCTGGGATTTCTCGATAAGCTTCCGGAATCTTCGATTCGTACCATGTGTTTCCGAAATAGTAGCAAGAGTAACCCGCCACATTTGTCCATATCCACCCATAGTTTCTCGTTCTATCTTCCAAAAGGTCGAACCAATCTTGCCAGTTAACCATGCAACCATATGGAGAGCCCGCTTTCCTATAGTGACCTTCAACAATAAATATAAAGTCTCGAATTTCATCCGTGGCATCCTTTTCAGGAACGGTAAAATTCATTTGTATGCGGTAGCCGGGGGTTAACTCTGTATAAACGTTGTCGCTCTTTAATAAGTTTTTGTAAGTTGCTTTTATTTGAGTTGACTCTGAGCCTAGAATCTTTAATCCAGTACTATGTGTGGCAGAAACCAAACAACCCTCTTTAATTTTTAGTGTTGCTTGTGGACTTGTGTCTAAACCCACAAAGTCTATTTTATGGTTCGCTGTGAAGTACAGCCTTACTTTCAGATTTCCTTTGGCGTCTGGTAAGTATTCAGTCATGTCGAAGATTTCTGTTGACCAATAGGTTCTTGGAACAAATGAAGCCACAGTGTTCCATTCGCCATTTTTATCTTGGACTTGAATGCGAATTGATGTTTTAACCGCAAACCTATCAGACCTTATGACGAGCTTTGCACCTTGGCTTACGTCCAGCTCATCTCCAAAGTTCAAGGTAATGTAGCTTCCATTATAGCCTTGATAATATTTTCCATCAATGGAGCTTAGGAGCTTTTTAACATTTTTGTGTTCATTGGTTATAGCTGAAACTGGCGGATGTGGATTCATATATGTCAAGATCTCACCGTAGGGACTCACAGCCACGCTAACGTTAGATGCGTGGTCTATGGCGAGAAGTTTAACTTGATCAATGAAGTTGTGTTCCTCTTCAAATTCGCTAAGCTGTAAAGAGTAGATTCCATCATTAGGAACTAGAGTTTGTTCCAGCTTATAATAGTCTGTAATGTCTGTTTCAGAGAATCCACCTCGCAATAGATTATTGTCAATCATAAAATGTGTGCCGTTCCAAACGCTTACGTAAGGACAGCCCCCGCCTCCGCCTCCGCTATACTGATAATGGACGGTGATATGGGCAACACTGACGAGGTTATTAGCCGCTGCTACTACGTATATTTGATAGGTATCGTATGCTGGAAGGCTTATATACTTATAGTAGGTTCCACCTCCGCTCGCGTTAGGATACATTGGCATCCAACTTGATGCCCCGGTGCTGGGACGGTACCACATAACCCAAACATAAGACCACTGAGTGTAACCTTCGGGTTGACTTAATTGAAGCGACGTCCCTTGCGGTGGATAAACATCAGCATAGACTGTTGGGCTGGAATAAATTGTTTGCCCATCAGAGGGTGAGGTTATGTGAATAGATGGGCCGAAGTACCAACTAGGCATGGGTATAGTTTCACCATGAGTGTTGACAATTACTGCTCTAAGCGGAGGATTAAGTACCAAGCCGAGTAAGTCTTGGGTAGATGTGATTTCATACCAATTAATTTGTTCGTTAGAAAGCTTGACTCTAGTCCTTGTATTGGCGTCATTTACAGCTTCCAATATTCCTGCTTTTACATCTTCGACATTTTCAATCCATGACGAGGAGGAGTCGCTTGCTTTAACTATAAAGATATTTATGCTTCGTGGATAATCTATTACGGTATCTACAATGAATTCTGGTGACATATACTTGTCTGGAATTAACCAGCCCCAGAACCAATTTGGTTGCATGTATTGTACTTGATACCAATTGCGTATGGACGTAGGAGCTATAGGCAGAACTCTCATCGTTATGCCTGGCTTAATAGTATATGGATTCATACCCGTGTCTCCCTGTTCTGGTACGTTATGCCACCATTTTGCAAGCTGCTCGGATGGGTCACTTTGGTCTTCAACCGGAACATCTTGAACTGAATAGCTTACAGCCATTTTACATGTAACAACGGCGCCCTGCTCTCCTGCTTCGACACCAATCTGATAGTTTACAGTCGATACACCTTGTGTATTTGGAGGACCATAGTCAATAAGTAGATTAGGATCTCTAAAGTAATCTGCATCAACCCAGTTCCATATGTCGGCAGTACGCCAATCACTACCGTAAACAGCTTTCCCTGGCACAGATGTGGTTTCCATAACCAAGTTGAACCAGTCGTATGTATTACTTCCATCATTAACAAGCGCATACCAACAGCGTGTCATGTTCAGATTGCCATAAGGATTCATGTAATATATCCACTGATGCGTTGCTATATGCTCCCAGTAGGGACTACCAGTTGTTTGTGCGAAATTCACTTCAACATCTGGATCATTGCCCATTGTTGAATAATCCGTTTTTGAAATTCTCTTGATAGCCCATTCACAGGCTTTAGCCATCATTTCTGTGCTAGTTGTGTTTACACCACCAATGAACAGCTCTTCGCTCCGCATCAGGTTATTGACTTTCTCAGAATAGACTTTTAACCCGTGAATCATTATCGGCTGATTCAAATATTCTTTAATAGGGAGGTTACCGATAATCTTGTGGATTATATATCCTCCATTAAAAGTTAACGTAGGTACACCTGCCAAAATTGTATCCTTGACAAAACTGATTAATTCCGCATCATTACTTCGAATTTTTTCTTGAAGCCATATGCCATCCATGACGAGAATATCGAAATCGCCCAATCTTGGCATTTGCTCAGCAGAAGCGTCTAATACAGCAATCCGAATAGGTTCAACGTAACTAATTGCCGTAGCGGTTGTCAATGAGCTACATAATATTAGCAGAATTATGAAAACTCCAACCCCTTTTTTCATTTTTCCACCTATATTGCTTTCCAGAAAATATTGTTATGTTTGCCCATTCCTTTAAAAATTTTTCCTTTAGTTCTATTAGAGGTGCTCTCCATGCATTTTGGCATGACAGTTAGCATATAGAAGCCCGAGGAGGATGGCAATAGTATAAATACTTGGAAGGGGTGTATACAGCATCGTCACACTCACAAGATAATGCTGGAAGAAATCGAACATATCGAGCATATAAAGGCACAAGTTTTACTGGTAAATTAGTGCCGAAATCCCACCTTCGCACCAAATTTGCACAAAATTTGCTGGCTGGTTAATGTTTAGTTCTATAGTGATTCAAGTTTTGAAATTATAAAGAGTTGAGTTAGTATATAGAAAATTTTTCTAATTTGTCTAGAATAGAGATTCAAAAATATTTTTATTTTCTAAATTAGTGTACTATTCGGAGATTAGACTGTGTTGAAGAAATTCTTTAGCGTTTGTGTCGTTGTCTATGTATGTTTGTTGTTGTTCCCTTTGATGACTGTTATAACGCAAGCCGAAACAACTGTAGGAATAGAGAAAACTTGGGGTTTGGGATGGAGAGAGTTTGCCTATGGTGTTGCTGTAGGTTCAGATGGAAGCATACATGTTGTGGGATCAACAGAGGAAGAGAACCATTATTACGATGCTTTTATTCTGAAATATGCTTCTGATGGAACACTTTTATGGCAGAAAGCATGGAATAGAACAAGCGAAGGCCTTGATGATGTGGCTTATGATGTTGCCGTGGACCAAAACGGGAACGCGTATGTTGTAGGTTATACACAAAGAGTTTATGCTACCCCCGAAGTATACGACTACGTTTTCGATGCTCTTATTTTGAAATATGATTCAAATGGAAATCTATTATGGCAGAAGACTTTGGCAACTGGGGACATAGACATCGTTGCCGAAGGCGTGGCTATAGATCAAAGCGGATACATATACGTAGTAGGTAAGCTTCTGAACTCTACTTATAGCAGAGAGGACGCGTTCATATTGAAACTTAGTCCTGATGGGACAGTTCTATGGGAAAAGGGATATTACAGCAGATTTGACGGATATCCATTCAGTGAAGAGGCCTTTGGTGTTGCTGTCGACGAAGTTGGCAACATTTACGTTGCAGGCTTCACAGAAAACATTTCTACAAGTTACGCTTTACTCTTGAAATTCAACTCCA
The DNA here is from genome assembly GCA_029934005.1 of Candidatus Bathyarchaeota archaeon. Taxonomy (GTDB): domain Archaea; phylum Thermoproteota; class Bathyarchaeia; order Bathyarchaeales; family WUQV01; genus JAOZNA01. Next base: position 1,855 of record JAOZNA010000003.1, on the reverse strand, counting down.
ATGGAGTTTTGTTATGGGATAAGATGTGGGGTAACGTTACCTCTGACACTTCTATGGCCAGTGCCTACGATGTGGCTGTAGATCAGTATGGGGACATATATGTTGTTGGCAAAAAGTCAGACAGTTACACGTCTATACCCATTCCATCTTATACCTACGATGCTTTTATTCTGAAATACGATTCCGACGGAACACTATTATGGCAGAGAGCATGGGGAGATACAGGAAAAAATGATGACGCACAAGGTGTAACAGTAAGCCAAGCTGGCGCCGTTTACGTTGTAGGTTATACAGAAAGCTTTGGCGACTATGCCAACGCACTCATCCTCAAATACGATGGAACTGGAAATCTATTATGGCAAAAAGTCTTAGGAGACCAATACTCGGATAGAGCTAAAGATGTAGCTTCCGGAACGATTTATTTGGTTGGATATACGGTGCCGTCAACTGGTGTCTTCACTCTAGAAGATGTTGATGGCAACGAAACCATACCGAACGGAGTGGAATCAAACCCGAACGGTGAACTCTATAACACTCACTTTAATGTGACTGTTCCAGAAGGAGAAGAGATTACTCCAAGCGGTGAGCCATCTCAAGGGTATGTCGATGCTTTCCTAGTATCTCTGGTTGAAGACAGCGACGGTGACGGTTTAACCGATGAAGAAGAAGTGCAAATCGGCACAGATCCGAATAATCCCGATACAGACGGAGATGGCTTGACGGATGGAACAGAAGTAAATGTAGAAGGCACAGACCCTACCAACCCAGACACGGATGGTGACGGGATTCCAGATGGAGAAGATTTGGATCCATTAACTCCAATAGAAGTTTGGTCTACCGATTCCCTTGGGAACGCAAAAAGCACGTTTCTACCCGATGAAGAAGTTTACGTAAAAGGCCGAGGCTTTCCTGAAAACACGCAAGTAACAATTTATATCATTCAAGACATCCATAGCCCCACACCAGAGAATGCTAAAGCAAGCGTCAACGTGACCACAGACGATTATGGAAATCTTACTAACACCTTAACCTGGTCTCCACCTTTAACTGTTGGAACATACGACATTTGGGTTGACGTAAACCAAAATGGCCAATTTGACAATGGCGACGCTTGGAACACCAAAAGTATAGGAGTCTTTGCCTTCAACGTGGTACCCCAACCCCAAATTATAATTAGCATTCTTCTAATGCTCGGCGCTTTAGCAGCATTCTATGTTAAAAAGGGTTTCCATCTGAAAAATACGAGAATTTAAACCGATGTTTAGATCTATTGCTCCATGCTAAAAAACGTGGAATATAAAACCTATATGTAAACCTAACCCCCGTAATCTGAAAAGTCGACAGTTAATGGATCTGAAGGGGAAATAAACAAACATGCCATTAATGATGTGGTGGAACTAATATTAATAAGGGCGCAGAGCAATTATGAAGGAAAAACTATGCAAAGACGAAACCTCGATCAGGAAGCTTGGGAGAATCTGCTGGAGTTATTGTTTCTTCTTTTGATTGATTCAGAAGATTAGACATAAAGATTGAAACAATTACTATGGCAATTATTATGAGAACGGAGAGGAATGCTATCAACTTTTTTGCTACCATACTTTTCCCCTAAGTACCGCACATGATAGTTTCAGTGATAATTGTCTTGTTTAAAAAACTTTTCAAGCATAAGCGAAGCATCTGCAGTATGCCATGAGAAAAGACATTTGAACTATTCTTGCCTTCGAACCGTTACATGCACATGACCAGACAGCCGAATTTTGTGCAATTTTGGTGCGGGGTTAGGTTTAGGTTTAAATTATTGGTTTAAATTCTTATTTTTGTGCGCATAAGATTTTGAGATTCTTTTCGTGGA
>JAOZNA010000053.1 GCA_029934005.1 Candidatus Bathyarchaeota archaeon | reverse complement strand
GATCGCGGCGTTGGCATCGCCGAGGTCGCGGGTTCAAATCCCGCCCCGTCCACCACAACACAATTATAATAATCTGGCTCCAATGAAAAATTATGTGAGCTTCAATATGAGAGCCCCACCTATTTTTAGTGACAAAAAAGAGAAGAATTATTCAAGAGATTAAAATTCAATACTAGGATTTCACTTTAAAGTAGCTTGTTTCAGACAGGTTGTGTGTTTTTGCTAAAATGTTAAGCGCTAAAACTTAAGTTTTTACTTTGATTAGGATCGTGAAGCAATAGAATTCCTTATAGAGAAGGGGGGATAGAATTCAATTTGGTTGACTTATCTCGTTGTCTTTTTTATTGTTAGAATTGAAGGCAAAGATAACTGGAGCAAATAAGACGCTGACATTGATACTTGATGATGGAACCAAACTGAAGGGGATACAACAGATTAAAGAATGCTTTTCAATGTAAAAGGAATTAGAATAAGTCTGAGAGAAGGGCACCTTGTTAGATACGAAAACATCATGTGCGAGTTTTATAAAGTAATCAGGTCTTACGAGTTTTCTTGTTACGACTTTGTTAATGTTAAATTGAAAATGTAATGCTATGGCTTTTGAGTGAGCATTGTCCAAATTTTCTTTCCTATATTTGCATCTATGGTTATGCATTATAGAAATTTTTTCCACAATTCTTTTTACTACTAATTTTAAAATAAATAACACTAACAGCTATAATAATAAATTAAAGGAGGTACTAAACAATCAACAATTTAACGAGAGTACTTTTTGTTGTTTTAATTCTTAGCATTATAATTTTCCCGAAAGCGATATGTTCTCAGCATCAGACATCAGTTTCTGATGTAAGAATAACTGTAGATAATTTAATATCAAAAATTTCAGAAGCTTTTGAGAAAAAAGGCAATTATCATCTTGCTGAGGCATGGGGTAAAGCCAGTGCTGGAGAACCTTTCCTTGTTTATACACCAGAAAAACAACCATGTTATTATATAGTCCCTGTAGTTCAAAAAAATGGTAGCGTTATCGGAGAAATAGGAGTAAGTGCCCAAACAGGAGAATGGATGTGGTATTCTGAAACCTATTCCTTTGCTAGTTTTCCACCAATCTCCGCAAATGAAGCGAGAAAAGTAGCATTCTCTTACATACAAAGTAAAAAATTGACAGGATCGTTAGGCACTCCCATCCTTATGACAATGCCAGATAAGTGTTTATACTGGGTATTTTCGTTGATCATGAATAAAGAAACAGTTACAAGCGTATATGTAAACTTCGCCTTTCCCGATAAGGTATATACAGAGGATGAAATAAAGTCATCTATGTTCCATTCGAATAAGACTTATAGAAAGGGCACCGTAACAATACATGGTGAAAACAGAAACACTTCAAAGTTTACTTCATATGCACTACCATTTTGTTTTCTCATTTTGTTCAGCTTTATGTTATACCATAAAAACTTTCCTTTGCATTCATTTAGCCGAAAGATGAAAGTAAAATTGTTGTTCATTTTTTTAATTCCAACAGTTTTACCCTCTGCCGTAGTTCTTTCAAATATACATCCTGTGGCTGCTGAACCACAATTTTACACAATTTCTGGAGTCCCTCATCACTATCAACTTAAGAACTACTATTGTGGTCCAGCTTCCCTAGAGATGGTGTTTGATTATTATGGATCTGATGTCTTGCAGTATGAAATAGCGGATGTGGCCAGAACCGCTGGGTATGGAACGTTTAGTGATGACATGAGGCGGGCAGCGCATTTTAGCAATCTTAGCACATCTGTTGGAACAGATGAACCTGCACATAGTTGCACTGGGTACACTGGAAGAGATTTGGGGTACGCTGCATTTGAACATGCGCCTGGAAGCCTTTGGTTAGACAGCTTAGAATCCTTGATTGCTATGGATTATCCTATTGTAGTGCTAACATGGTATGATGCTTCACACTCTTCTGGTCATTTTAGAGTTGTTATCGGGTACGATGCCTCAATGGAAGAAGTGATAGTCCACGATCCTTGGAACACTGCTTGGGGAGGCGTCTACGGTGGTCCAAATGTGCATTTTAGCTATGCAACATTTCAAGACCTTTGGAGCTACAGTTCTTACTGGGGGCTCTTTACACATCCTTGGATAATTTCAATAGACATGCCGACAAAGGTTAACCCTGGATCTACTTTTACAGTAGAAGCAACTATTACATATCCGTGCCCCTCTCCATACAGCGCAACGGATTATCCCGCCTCATCTTGTCAAAGTACTATTACTTTACCAAGTGGTTTTTCTCTAGCAGCAGGTGAAACAGCTACTAAAACCCTTGGAACGGGCTCCATGTCTGCAGGAAGCTCTGTTACTATTTCATGGAATGTTGTAGCAGCTGAAACGCCAGGGCCCTACACAATAACAGTCTCTGCTGAAGGAAGAATCTCTGGTGATGTTAGCTCTCATGGGACATATTCTGCATATTCTTACATAGATAGAATTGGAGGTTCTCAGTCTTCAGGTATTACTGTTAAAAACCCAATAGAACTTGGACTTAACTGGCTGCGTGAACATCAAAATCCAGATGGCTCTTGGACGTATTCTGGCAGGGTGACAGAGGAGAGTGTTGGGTTAACCTCAATGGCGACAATTGCGTTCTTGAACTATGGGGTAGATGAGTCTGATCCAACTGTTAATAGAGCGATAAATTGGATATTAAGTAAACAAAGAGCAGATGGTTGTATAGTAAGCCAATGGTATGAGGTCTATGATACTTCACTTGCCATACTAGCTTTGGTAGCAACAAGAAATAATGATTACTATGATGAAATACGATCAGCCACAGAATTTTTGATAAGGATTCAAAATGACAAGGACACAGGATACTCCGAATCGAATCAATTTTATGGTGGTTGGTCATATCAAGAAGGCCTCAAGAATTGGGCGGATCTTTCTAATAGCCAGTTTGCTCTGCTTGCTTTATGGTATGCGGAGCAATTCAACTCTAGTGATACTATAGTGCCTGAAAGCGTTTGGAATAAAGCAGAGATATTTGTAACGAGATGTCAGAATAGAGAAGCTTCAAATCCAGACTATAGCTTCTATGACGATGGAGGCTTTATCTATCAACCTGGGAGCACCATTTGGGCAAATGGGCATTCATATGGAAGTATGACAGCAGCTGGACTATGGGGACTTTTTACATGTGGAGTCGGCAAAGATGATGGAAGAATCAAGGACGCTTGGCAATGGCTTGAAAACAACTATTATGTTGATCAAAATTATCCTTTGGGCACCACCCTTCTATATTATTACCTCTATAGCTTAGCTAAGGCATGTGTGTTATGGAATGTAGCTGAGATTGCCGGGCATGCATGGTATACTGAGATAACAGATTTCCTAGTGAAAAATCAACAATCAGATGGGCACTGGGCTGGAACTGACTCCATGGAAGAACCGGATATGGTAGCTACTTGTTGGGCGTTACTCGCTTTAGAAAGCAAGGTAACTGTTTCGGGTACTGGTTTATATGTCAAAGTTGACTCCCCAGCTGACCTTCATATTAATGACCCTGAAGGAAGGCATGTAGGGATTAATTACATTACTGGGGAAGTTGAAATAGAAATTCCCGGAGCAAGTTATTCTGGTCCTGCAACCGAGCCCCAAGTAATAATAATCCCAAATCCGATGGCGGGGAATTATAGGATAGAACTCGTTGGAAGAGAGCATGGAAATTATACCTTAACTATTGAAGGAAGAGTCAATAATGAAACTGTCTATTCAAGGAGCTTCGAGGGAAGCATTGATGTTAGAGAGAAAAAGGACTTAAATGCCATTATCTCTGCTATTGCTGGCCCAATAACAATAGACATCCCAGATACCATTCCACCAGATGCAATAACCGACCTCACTATAATTAATGCGACTTTTGATTCAATAACCCTAACTTGGACAGCACCGGGCGACGATTGGAATACAGGTGTTGCATCAAAATATGACATTAGATATTCAACTAAACCAATAACCGAAGAGAATTGGGATGAGGCAATTCAATGCGTAGGAGAACCCGCTCCACAATCGCCGGGAAGCGTTGAGACATTTGTAATTACAGGTCTAAATTCGAGTGCTATCTATTACTTTGCCATTAAAACCGCTGATGAAATACCGAATTGGTCAGAACTTTCTAATGTTGTTAGGGGGACAACTTGGATAAGAGACATTGTCATCGCTAATGTTCTTCTTTCTACTAACGCGTCGTATGCTGGAAGAATTATAACTATAAATGTTACAGTCTCAAATCTTGGCGAAACCACTGAAACTTTCAATGTTTCTCTTTTCTATGATAATAACCTCATTGGCACAATATTAGTTGAGGGCCTCCCTTCATATACAAATATAACTATAACTTTTTACTGGGACACTACGGGTGTAAATCCATGCACTTATTATAACATCACCGCCAAAACAGATGTTTTACCGGGTGAAATAAATACAACTAATAATATCCTTCAAGATGGAAAAGTAAAAATTAAGATATTAGGTGACGTAAACGGCGATGACATTGTAGACTTGGTAGACATGTATACAGTTGCTTTAGCTTTCGGAGAGTGGCCTGGACGCCCATATTGGAATGCACAGGCTGATATTAACAATGATGGAATAGTTGATTTAATGGATGTCTATATTGTATGTCAAAATTTCGGAAAATGCACTTAGAAATTTCTATCTTCCCTCGATTTTTTATCTTTTTTAAACTTATATTAATTTACTAAGATTTTGGAGAGCCTCTGTGCAGATAAGGCTAAATGCATTAAATGCTATAATTTGTCACTTAACCATTTGGCGATACAAAAATTTCTTTTTGGCATATAATTGAAAAATAAATGGTTAGCTTTGGAGAAAATTCTAGAGAAGGTTTACTTGCTTAAGTATTTCCATGAGAGCAGTATGCTTAACGAGGCTATTGCCGCTGAAAAAATGCCCATATAGGTGAAGTCCAGCATTAACTGGCTGAAATCTAAGGTTTCGAATATTAATAGTTGCCTTACTGCATCCGTAGTGTAGGTTATTGGGTTTAGGTTGGTTATTGACTTTAGCCAATCGGGCATTGTGGCTGTTGGAAAAAGAGCGTTACTCGTAAACATTAGTGGTAGATTAAGCAAGTTTACTATTGCCATTTGGGTTTCCCACCTTGTTGAGCGGATTCCTAGCATTAAGAAGAGTGATGAAAGTCCCATGCAAAGCATGAAGAGTATAGCGTAAACTCCTAGAAGGTTTATTGGTGTGAAGGATGAGCTGAGTTGTAATCCTAGCAGAAGGGCGAAGACAAGGATTATAGTGGTTTGTACAAGTGACCTTATGGTTGCTGATAAAATTTTTGAGAAGATTATGGCACTTCTTGAGACTGGTGTGCTTAGAACTTTGTTTAGGAAGCCGAGTCTTCTATCCCATACTATTGACATTCCACTAAACATTGTTGTAAATAAGGTTACAAAGGACAGCATGCCAATAGCCATATATGAGAAGTAATCGCTTGTTCCAAATGTTTGTTTCATCATCTGCTCAGCAATTTGTTGCGGAATATTCGGATTACTCGTTATTATAGCGTTTATATTCATTGCCTTTCCAAATAGCCCCATCCATATTACTGGCTGAACTATCGAAATGAAAAATACAAATGGTTCTTTATACCATTTCTTTAGTTCTCGATTAGTTAAAGCCCATAAACCGTGAAATGGATTTTTCGAAATTTCTTCTTCTCCTCCTTTCATCTTCTCCTCCCCCTTGCTCTTCTTAAAGTTATACGATGAGCCCTAAATGCCTCCACAGATTCTTCTTGATCACGTATGCTTTTACCAGTATACTCCAAATAAACTTCATTTAGGGATGGTTTACTCAAAGAAAGTTTTGTAACTCTAATTCCTTCATTTCTTAAGGCTTCTATTATTAATGGAGCCGTTAATTCTCCGTCTTTTACTTTAATTCTATACTCAGCTCCAATGCGTTTAACTTCTCTGACATTTTCTATTTTTTCAATTAAACCGGAAATGTCCCTTTCTTCGTTTACATTAAGCGTTATTATATCTCCGCCAAGACTGCTTTTCAATTCGTTGGGTGTGCCTATTACCAGTATTTTTCCGTGGTCTATTATGGCTATGCGGTCGCAAAGTGCGTCAGCTTCCTCTAAATAGTGTGTTGTCATGAAAAGCGTCATCCCATACTCTTTCTTTAAAAGTTTGATGTATTCCCAAATGTTGGCTCTTGTCTGTACATCTAATCCAAGCGTAGGTTCATCGAGAAAGAGAACTCGTGGTCTATTTATTAAACCGCAGGCAAGCTCAAGCCTTCTGCGCATTCCACCCGAATATGTTTCAACCTTTTTATCCTTAAACTCAGTTAATTGAACTAATTCAAGAAGTTCCAAGGCTCTTTTCTCAGAAATCTCTCTCGGAATTCCATACAAGTCTGCGCATAAAATTATGTTTTCATACCCTGTCAAATCTTCATCGGCAGTGTACTCCTGTGGAACAACTCCTATTTTTCTACGAACCATATTTGCCTCCTTTAATATATCATGTCCACAGACCGTAGCGGTTCCTTCAGTTGGTTTCAAGACCGTGATAAGCATATTTATTGTCGTTGTTTTTCCAGCTCCATTTGGTCCAAGAAAACCGTAGATTTCTCCCTCTTTAACCTCGAAGTTTACATGGTCAACCGCCACGAGGTATCCGTTAAAAACTTTTGTTAATCCCTTTGCCTCAATTATATTCTCTGTCATCTTGTTCTTCTCTCCTTAATTTTTTGTTTATTTCCTCAATTTTTTGTGAAGCTTCAATCAATATCTCTTTAACTTCATCTAAAACTTCCTTTGACAGTTTTTCCTCTAAATTTTCTACTAATTCAAAAATGGCTGACATGAACCTTCTTTCGGCTTCTTCAAGCTTTATTGCTTCTTCATAATCACTTGGCGTAGTCCATAAAAGTGCTAGAGTTAAAGGGGGTATCAAGAACTTGAATTTCGCTTTCAACTCTTTTCTAATGACTTCACTTTTTTCAACAATTTTCTGCCCTTTTTCTGTTAGTTTGTAACGTTTTACTCCAGCCTCTTCTGTTGGGGCTTCTTCTATGATTTCATTATCTTGCAGCCATGCAAGTAAAGGATATATTGAGCCTGGGCTTGGCTTCCATCTTCCACAAGTTCTTTTTCCAATTTCCTCTATTATTTCAGCTCCAGACATGGGTTTTAGGCTTATAAGTTTGAGTACAAAATATCGAAGAAATCCTTTCGGAATAACAGCTGTATGTTTCATCCAATGCCTTATTCGAAACTTTTCGGAATGGTGATTTGAATGTTTAAACATTTGATCTCTCCAAGGTATCAAAATTGATATCAATAATGATATTTAATCTTTTGCCTATTCCCGTCCACCATCACCGTTAGGTGTATGAGAAAAGTATTTAAAATAAGAGGTTGTGAATGGTTTAGACCAAACCTTAATGCGGGGAAACAAAGAGTATGGTGAGAAAAGCGAGGATAAGGCTTTCAAGCACCGATTATAAAAAGCTTGAGGAAGTTTGCCAGGAACTAAAAGCTATAGCTGAGAGAACAGGTGTGAAGATGAGGGGGCCTATTCCGCTTCCAACAAGGAGATTGAGAGTTCCGGTTAGGAAGTCTCCTTGTGGAGAAGGGACTGCTACGTGGGATCGTTGGGAACTGCGTATTCATAAGCGGTTGATTGATATTGATGCTGAGGAAAGGGTTATGCGGAGAATCATGAGAATTCGTGTTCCGGAAGAAGTGTATGTTAGTATAGAGCTTCTTTAGGTTAGAAAACTTGGCTTCCTGTGTAAATTGTTAATGCAAGAGATATTAAGAAAGTTAATGTCCATGATTTTTTGTTCCATAGGAAAATTTTGAAGCCGTCCAGCATTCCAAAGGGGATTAGATTAAAGAACCCTACAAAAGCGTTTATCCATGCTCCGACAAGAAAGATGTCCGCCCAAGCTGTCTTAGATAAAAGCGATGCTAGGAGAATGAAGAAAAATGCTAAAAATATGTTTGTTAATGGGCCTGCTAGAGCGGTTTTGCCCATTTTCTTTATGTTTGCTGCACCTGCTATTAAAACGGCTCCAGGCGATATCAGTTTGAAGGGAATTAGGAGAATTGATATCATGGTGAGTAAAACTCCGAACAACAATAAGCGGAATTCAGCCCATAATCCTTGAAGTTGAGCGGCAATTTTATGAGCTACTTCATGAAGAATGAAAGATAACATTATGAAAAAACCTAGAATTATGGCCTTAGCTAAGTAAGCTGTTCTTCCGAAAATAAGCTCGTAAAGATAGAAGGAAAACCCGACGAGGAAAACGAGGATCATGCCTATGATTAAATGTTGTATTTCCTTTAGACTAAACCAGACCATTTTTTGAGTAGGGGCACCTAAGACATAGCTTGTTTTATAAGTGTAAGCTGGCTTGGCTTCCGCTTCTGTTTTTACTAAAACCTCTTTTTTAGGGGCCCTAGCCCTCCATCTCTCTGGACACTCATGACTTTCAGGCAGCCTATGCTCAACGCAAAAATACTTACCGCAATAGGGACATTTAAAAGGAAGATAAGTTTCTTTTCCGCAGTAGCTGCATTTAACTATTCCAATCACATCCATAGACTGAAGCTAACAAGAATAAGGTGCAAATCATTTAAAAAGATTAAAGCTAAACTTCCACGTAAGAAAACATGAGATGTTTGTTTAAGAAAGCCGGGGTGGCAGAGTGGACAATGCGCAGGCCTTGAGAGCCTGTGGGCCATGCGGCCCGCGTGGGTTCAAATCCCACCCCCGGCGCCATCAACATTATTTTCTGAATATTTTGGCTCCTTCCATTTCGCAGACATACTCAAATCGCCTCAACAAGCTTACAAGCTTCCTCTAACGTCCAAGCAACTTTAGTGACGTATTCTTCTTCTTCGCCAAAGTCAACTAGCTGCGTGTAAACCAGCGTATTGCTAATGTTTTTATGTCCAAGCATCTAATCACGTGTGAATAAAGCAATGCTTCCAAGTATACATATAACTATAGTTACAAGAAATAGACAAAACCAAATTACTCTCTATGCTCTATAATACCAAGCCCTTTTAGTTCGATAATAAATATGTCTATGGCCTTTAATTCCCAAAGTTATTTCTATCTCATTCATTCTCTTAAAGCAAATTTCATTAATTCTATTCGCCATGTAACTAAAACCCAACTAGCTAAAATAAGTAAGGCGGAAAACAACGGAAAGAAAACAGCAACATTTATGCCGAAAGGGAAAATCATATTGATACGCTCCTTGAATTCTATAGCAATGGCTACAATTACAACTGAGCTGGGAAGTAACACTGAACTAACCATTAAGTTTATCGTACTTCTGCGAGATACTTCATTCCGTAATGTTTGATATTCGATCAACAAACTTTCTCTGTCTTCACGATGTAACATTGTGAAGTAGTTACCAGACGGGATTAATAAATTTAATTTTAAAAGCGTGAAATAATTAAATCTAGAATAACTATTATTGAGTGTGATTGCTATTGATCGAAGAATTACGGCATATTACGATTGATGGCAAAAAATACAAAAGAAAAATCAAATGCTTCTGTGGGCAACGTTTGAATTATTCTATTGTTTCTCATATTAAAAATGAGCATCCTGAAGTTTGGCAGAAATGGGTAAAGCAGTTCATAAAGTTAAGAAGTAAAGGTTGGTCATATAAGCGCATTATGAAAACTTTTTCCATAAACGGGAAGCCGTTGTTTAGTTGGACAGTTATCGAGAGAGAAGTAAAGAGAATGATGGAAAAAGATACGAATTTGGTAAAGTTGCCTCCAATGAAAAATGCTAAAATATGGTACCCTAAAAATTTTAAGTTAGAGCGAACAACAGTTTGGAGTTTTCCCCGTAGAGGTTCATGGGCGGTTCATAGGAGTGATTATAGAGGAAACTGGGCACCACAAGTTCCACGCAACTTAATATTAAGGTATACTAAGCCAAAAGAGTTGGTACTTGATCCATTTGTTGGTGGAGGAACGACTTTGATAGAAGCTTGGTTAACTGGTAGAAGAAGTATAGGGATAGATATAAATCCGATCGCTCATGAAATAGCTAAACATAGTCTAAAAGAATTAGAAGATCTCGCTAGAAATTTTCCAGGTCTCCATCTCGCCCCTGACATCAAACCTCTTCTAATACTTGGAGATTCTAGGAAATTGATACAAATCCTTTCGGAATATGGCTATGAAGAAGGAGACGTGGATCTAGTCTGTGCGCACCCTCCATACTTTAATTCGCTAAGATATACTGAAAATATAGAGGGTGATCTTTCTCACATAAATAAATTGGACAATTTCTGTAAAGAAATTTACAACATTGCAAAACAACTCCATCTTTTGCTAAAAGATGAGGGAATCTGTGCAGTGCTTATTGGAGATGTCAGAAAGAACAAAAGAATGGTTCCACTTGGCTTTAGGATAATGAAAGAATTTGAAAATGCCGGTTTTCAAATTAAGGACATTATCATAAAGTTACAGCATCAAGACCAATCAACACAATTCTGGTACAGAAATAATAACTTAGATTTTCTTATAGCCCATGAATATCTGTTTATTTTCAAAAAATAATAAACGTGATATTCACATGAGTCACACGATAGCTGTTCACGGAAAAGAGATAGAGAAAAAATTTGTATCACTGGTACACTGGGCAAGGGGTGGAGATTTAATTATTGTGACGCCATTTATAAATGACTTCGATATAGGAACAAAGTCAGTTTCAAGAAGAATCATGGAAATAGCAAGAATGAACTGCAAACTAACTCTCATCGTAGCACCGCCAGAAAAGCCGCATAAATTTCATGAAAAAGATGAACACATTCATTGCGGAAGCTGTCGTGCTGCAGCACAGAAAATAATCTTATTAGACAAGTACAGTAAGTTTGCTGAGGAAATTTTCATCAAAGATAATCTTCATGCTAAGATTTATATTGCGATTAGCGGAAAAAAGGTGCCAAAGTGTCTTACTGGTTCGGTAAATCTGACGCGACGTGCTTTTAAAGTTCTATGTGAGCTGGGAATTTACACATCAGATGGACGCTTAATAAACCAGATCAACAAAATAATTAAAATATGGTTAAAAGATAAAAGTGTGCCTGTGAAAAGATATAGAATTTGGAGGAAAGAATTCTTGAACAAATATCCGCCAGTAAAAGATCTAGTAAAAAGGT
>JAOZNA010000111.1 GCA_029934005.1 Candidatus Bathyarchaeota archaeon | reverse complement strand
AAAGGTCTCCGTAAAAGGAAGTGAGTGGTCGCTGGTTTATCCAAATAATGTTGGTGGCGCCGCCGGTCGGACTCGAACCGACGACCCACGGGTTAACAGCCCGTCGCTCTACCTAGCTGAGCTACGGCGGCAATCATACTCTAATATTCTGAAAACTTCTAGGGGTATTTAAACCTTAAAACTGAAATCACATATGAATCTTATTATTCTAGCTTTAAGCCCTTACAAAAAGTTTGTATTCTAATGGTTCCAAATCAAAATAGGGGCAGTCTTCTACTAAATTGGTAAAGTTTCTCATTTTTGAGCAATATATTTTGTTTGCTTCGCGGATTGCATGTCTGCATGCTTCGCAGTTTCTTTTGTTGCATGCAATGCATTCTAATTTCACTTCAAAAGCAGTGGTTTCTGAGGTTTTTTGCTTGTTTTTCATTGTAAGGGGCACCCTGAATCTTTTATATTATGTCGCAATACTTAATAAAGTTTTCCGCACCAAAAAACCTTATCTTAAACATCCCAACAAAATAAAATAGAAACCTTGATTAAAGAAGGGCCCGTAGCTCAGCTAGGTAGAGCGACAGGCTCATAACCTGTTGGTCGCCGGTTCAAGTCCGGCCGGGCCCACCATTCTAATCATCATTTCTAAGCTGGGTTTACGTAATGTTTATATTTAGGTGCCTTTTGCCTTAGGTAAAGGTGAAAGTTAAGTTCTACTATTTGGAGGGAGCTAGATGGCTTATTTAACTACGCAAGCTGGACAGCCTGTATTAATCCTTAAGGAAGGGACTGCGCGTAGAAGAGGAAGGGAAGCTCAAAGAAACAACATTATGGCTGCTAGGATAATAGCGGAAGTTTTGCGTTCAACTCTTGGTCCCCGTGGAATGGATAAAATGCTAATTGATAGCTTAGGCGACATAACAATAACGAATGACGGAGCAACAATACTTGACGAGATTGAGGTTGAACATCCAGCGGCTAAGATGATGGTTGAAGTTGCAAAAACCCAAGACGACATGGTTGGAGACGGAACAACAACTGCCGTGGTGTTGGCTGGAGAACTGCTGAAAAGAGCTGAAGAACTACTAGACCAGAATATTCATCCAACGGTAATCGTAAGTGGATACCGCAAGGCGGTTCAAAAGGCTATAGAAGTTTTAGACAAAATAGGCGTGGAAATAGATCTTGAAAACCGCGAAATACTAAAGAAAATCGCGTTAACTTCGATGGCAAGCAAAGCCGTTGGAGCAGCAAAAGAACATTTGGCTGAAATAGCAATAGATGCCGTAAAACAAATCGTTGAAGAACGTGGAGGCAAAAAAGTAGCTGACATAGACTACATTCAAATAATAAAGAAGGAAGGAAAAAGCCTATTTGACACCCAACTCGTCAACGGAATAATAATTGATAAAGAAGTCGTCCATGCAGGAATGCCAAAAAGAATAGAAAACGCGAAAATCGCATTGCTTGACTGCCCATTAGAAGTAGAAAAAACAGAGTTTAACGCTGAAATTCGCATAAGGGACCCAACTCAAATGAAGGCTTTCTTAGACCAAGAAACTCAGATGTTGAAGGAAATGGTGCAGAAAATTAAAGCTGCAGGCGCAAACGTGGTCTTCTGCCAAAAAGGTATAGACGATATGGCTCAGCACTTCATGGCTAAAGAAGGAATCCTTGCGGTTAGAAGGGTGAAACAGTCGGACATGGAGAAACTTGCAAGGGCGACTGGCGGAAGAATAGTCACAAACCTAGATGACTTGAAACCAGAAGACCTAGGTTCAGCTGGTCTCGTAGAGGAAAGGAAAATTGGCGACGACAAAATGGTATTTGTGGAAAAATGTAAGAATCCACGTTCTGTGGCAATCTTGATACGTGCAGGCCTAGAAAGAATGGTTGACGAAGCAGAAAGAGCCATGCACGACGCCTTATCAGTGATTTCAGATGTTATTGAAAGAAACAAGATTGTTGCTGGTGGAGGAGCGGTAGAAGCCGAAATAGCAAAGCATCTACGCGATTATGCCACAAGAGTTGGAGGAAGGGAACAGCT
The DNA here is from genome assembly GCA_029934005.1 of Candidatus Bathyarchaeota archaeon. Classification (GTDB taxonomy): domain Archaea; phylum Thermoproteota; class Bathyarchaeia; order Bathyarchaeales; family WUQV01; genus JAOZNA01. Next base: position 944 of record JAOZNA010000111.1, on the reverse strand, counting down.
AGCAATAGAAGCATTCGCAGATTCAATAGAAATTGTACCGAAAACCCTAGCTGAAAACGCTGGTTTAGAACCAATCGACATCCTAGTTGAGCTTAGAACAGCCCATGGAAAAACAGACGGATACTTCATGGGTGTAGATGTATATTCTGGAAAAATCGTAGACATGCGAGAGAAAGGAGTGATAGAACCAGTAAGCGTAAAAGAACAAGCAATAAAATCCGCAGCAGAAGCAGCCTCAATGATACTTAGAATAGACGATGTAATAGCAGCTTCAAAACCAAAAGAAGAAGAGAAAGGACCAGAAAAATACGGCGGAGAAGAAGAGGAGTATTAAATTCTTTAGGTACATTTTTTCTTTACTTTTGTCGAATATATTATTCATTTTAACGCTTGATAACCGTATATAGTACAATGTTACATAAAATTTTTATATAAAATTTTTAGATTCCTTTCTTGGGAGAACTTATGAAAGGGAGAATTTTCATAGCGTTAATAATGTTGATCACTATTGGTTTATATTTGCCAGCAGCCGGATGGATCTATCCCGACTGTACCCAAGACGATAAATATGAAAAATTTGGTCCAAGGGCAGACCGATTACTTATAAACCTTTATTCGGATTCGGCTGCGCTCTTTAGTGCTCTGGAAAATGGTCAAATTGACTTAGAAAGTGAACCTTTAACACGAGAAATCATCGATAAATGGTCATCTCCACCGTATAATGAGAACATAAAATTGGTTCTCTACCAACCGAAGAGTATGGTCTTTATTGATATAAATTGTTATCGTCGATATCCAGGAGCCTACGAGAGAGGGGCTCAAGGTGAGGATAACCCAACTAGGGTTCCGTGCATGAGGCATGCGCTTTGGCACTTGATGAACCGAACCTACGTGGTTGAAGAGATTTATGGAGGCTTAGCCGTTCCAATTTATACGCCTGTTCC
>JAOZNA010000052.1 GCA_029934005.1 Candidatus Bathyarchaeota archaeon | reverse complement strand
GAGCGAACTACTACCGAAAATTGATGAAAATTTTACAAGATTAGTTGAAACTTTAATTGAAGAAAGGAATGATGCTAGAAAGCATGGGAAATATGAGTTGGCGGATAGGATTAGGGCAAAACTTGCGGAGACTGGAATATTGCTTGAAGACACTACATATGGTACCATATGGAAGTTAAAAGTCTCTAGGCTATAGCAATAAGTTTATTATTTTATCGTGCTAGCTTTAGATTTAGGCGATAAGGTTTTGGGCGTTAACCTCCGTGACTTAGTTCCAAAAACAACGGTTGAACTTAAAGATTTAAGCGGTAAATCCATTGCAATTGATGCCTACAATGCTCTTTACCAATTTCTGGCTATCATTCGACAGCCAGACGGGACTCCGCTTAAAGATAGCCAAGGAAGAATTACAAGCCATCTAAGCGGCTTGTTTTACAGAACTGTAAATCTTGTTGAGTTGGGAATAAAACCAGTATACGTTTTTGATGGAGTTCCACCAGCATTAAAGGAAGCGGAAATTAAGCGTAGAATGAGAATGAAGGAAGAGGCACTCATAAAATATGAAAAGGCTATTCAGGAAGGAAAAATTGAAGAGGCAAGGATGTATGCGCAGGCAACTGCAACTCTTAAGGATTATATGGCTGAGGACTCGAAAAAACTGCTTGATTTGATGGGGATTCCTTGGATTCAAGCTCCAAGTGAGGGAGAAGCTCAAGCAGCTTATCTCACGAGAAAGGGGAATACCGACTATTGTGCAAGTCAAGATTATGATTCACTATTATTTGGTGCCCCAAGACTTGTGCGAAATGTAACCATAAGCGGAAGAAGAAAGCTTCCAAGAAAACCAGTTTATGTTGAAGTGAAACCAGAAATAGTTGAACTAGAAAAAGTCTTAAGCGAACTCGGCATAACCCGGGAGCAGCTAGTTGACATAGGAATACTTGTCGGAACAGATTATAATCCTCAAGGAGTTAAGGGTATTGGACCAAAAACCGCCCTAAAGCTTATCAAGGAACATGGAAGTCTCGAAAAAGCCTTAAGAGAAATAAAAAATGCAGAGTTCCCGGTTCCGCCAGAAAAGATAAGAGAAGTTTTCCTAAATCCAAAGGTAACCGATAACTATAAGCTTGAATGGCGTGAACCGAACGTTGAAGGCGTTATAGACTTCCTCTGCGGTGAACACGATTTCAGCGAAGATAGAGTTCGTAAAGCCATTGAAAAAATGCGTGAAGCCATTCGGAAGGCTAAAGGAAAAACAACTCTTGAAAGATGGTTCGGCTAACTAAATTCTATGACCATAACGCCCAGTAAGCGGAACAAAAGCAACTCCACCTAAATTTTCCTTCAAAATCTTTCCATTCATCTTCCTAACCCTAAACAATGTTTGAAAAAGATGTAAACCCCCAACGGGAATGACCAAAACTCCTCCATCTTTTAATTGCTCAATTAGAGGGTTAGGGATATCTGGAGCTGCTGCCGTAACCAGTATTCTGTCATATGGAGCTTTTTCTGGAAAACCAAGAGAGCCATCACCACAAATAACAGTTACCCGTTCAGAAAAACCATTTTTCTCCACATTTTCCCTTGCAAAATCCGCTAAACCTTGAACGATTTCCACTGTGTAGACGTGTCCCCAAGACTCCTTCGGAGCGTCGCTTGGCGCAACAATTTCGGCAATCGTGCAAGCATGCCAGCCCGAACCAGCTCCAATCTCCAAAATCCTATGACCTACACTTAGTTCTAAAGCCTCGTTCATTATTGCAACCATGTTTCGCCCAGCTAGGCTTTATGCGCCTAGCTGTGTGGCGCAGAGACCGTTTGTCCAAAGCCAATTGGAAGCGGAGTATCAACAGCAGCGTAATCTTTCAAGTGATTAGGAAGAAATCTGTCTCTTCTAACCTTCCTCATAGCTTTGATAACTGATTGTGAACGCAATATTCCCTCACGAATTAGAACTTGAATAAGCCTATCCCATTCATTTCCCACAACTTTCCCTCAAAAATTTGAAGAAAGAAATTCCTTAAAACTGTTTAGGAACTACTTTACAGTTACAGACTTAGCTAAATTCCTCGGCTTATCTGGATCGCATCCACGTTCCACTGCCATGTAATACGCAAGAAGCTGTAATGGAACAACATACGGAATAGGCGTAAGCACATCTGGAACTCCTTTCACAATTTCAATATAATCATCTGCAAGCTGCTTTATTTCCTCATCTCCTTCTTCCATTACAGCTATTATCTCAGCCCCACGAGCCTTCATTTCCATAATATTACCAATAACAGTCTTACGAGTTTCATCAGGCGGACAAATAAATACCACTGGAAAGCCCGGTTGCACAAGGCTTATTGGACCATGTTTACTCTCTCCAGCCGGATAAGCTATTGATGGTATGTAGGCGATTTCCATAAGCTTTAACCTACCTTCCATGGCTGTCGCTGTGCTTATCCCTCTACCCAAAAAGAAGAAAACCTGTTTATCCCTATACTTTTTAGCAAGCATTTTCACCTTTTCTTTCTGAGTTTCAATCACTTTTTCAACAATGTCTGGTATTTTCTCAAGTTTCTCCTCTAGGTACTCAATTTCAACATGGGAAACCTTGCCGCGTTTCTTAGCAAGTCTTAATGCCAGTTGAGCCAAAACCGAAAGCTGAGAGGTAAAAGTCTTTGTGGCTGCAACTCCAATCTCAGGTCCAGATTGCTGGCAGATATAAACTCTTGAAATCCTAGTTAGGGTTGAACCTATCACATTAGTCAAACCTAGAATTGTTGCGGCTCTATGCCTAGCCCAATCAACAGCCGCAAGTGTATCAGCGGTTTCACCCGACTGGCTAACAGCCAAAATTGTACTATCAATGTTCACTGCTTTTCCGTATCTTTCAATAAACTCCGATGCTATCACTGGATGGGTTGCTAAAAATGCAAGTTTAGAAAACATGTACGAGGCTGCTAAACAAGCGTGATAGCTTGTTCCGCAAGCAACCAAATAAACTTCGGCTGCTCTGTCAAGAAAGGTTGTCATAAGTTCCAAATAATGCTCTTGAAGCCTCAAAGTGTTGCGGAGACAAATTGGTTGTTCATGAATTTCTTTAAGCATAAAGTGTGGGTAACCTTGTTTTTCAGCCATTTCCGCTGTCCATTCGATAATTTCCGGTTCACGAATAATCTGTGAACCATCCAAAACTCTTCTAATTTCATAACCAGCATGACTAAGAATAACCATTTCTCCATCGTTAACCACAACCGCCCTATTCGTCAAAGGAAGGAACGCTGGAATGTCCGATGCGCAATAAACTGCATCTTCACTTACACCAATGACCAACGGGCTTTCCTTCCTAACGCAAACAATCTTGTCTGGCTCCTTTACTGAAATTACAGCAATTGCATAAGAGCCTTCAAGCTGTAAGACGGCTTCATGGACAGCATCAACCAAACTTAGGCCTTTTTGAAGGTTCTCCTCTATTAAATGAACAATTACTTCAGTGTCCGTCTTAGACCTAAAGACGTGTCCTTTAACCTCAAGCTCCGCCTTTAATTCCGCATAATTTTCAATAATTCCATTATGAACCACTGCAATTTCGTTCTTACAGTCAAGATGAGGATGAGCATTGACTTGGGATGGAGCCCCATGAGTCGCCCATCTCGTATGCCCTATGCCTATCTTTCCAGGCAGATCATCTAAGTTCCAAATTTTATGTACTTCTTCAATTTTTCCTTGATCCTTTTTGACGAAGATTTTCCCTTCGTGAATTGTGGCTTCTCCTACGGAGTCATATCCTCTATATTCGAGTCTGTGAAGTGCAGCGTGAATGATTTTGGCGGCTTCTCCGTCCTTAAGTATGCATCCAAATATTCCGCACATTTCTTGACTTCCTTGCTATTTGCTGTTGTTTAAAGGAAAATCTTAGGTTATAAGTATTTTTAGCAAAAAATTCTGTTTTTTAAAAATAATTTTTTCTAAGTTTTTAAAGAATGCCTTTTTGAATATTGATTCTAATGGTAGTGGAAAGTTTGACCATTAATAAAATTTTTATAATACTTCATGTATGGTAAGCTGAGAAAAATGGAAAGAAAGATTTTGCTAAGCATGGAAGACAAAGAAACGCAGAAAATAAAGAACATAGCTATTTTTAAAAAACCTCAAAAACTGAAGATGATTCTAAACAATCTCACATGGAAAATTCTCCTTCTTTTGAGCGAGAAAGAAATGTACCCTATGGAAATAGCTAGAAAACTCAATCTTCACGAACAAATAGTTTACTATCACGTAAGAAAACTCGTAAAAGCTGGAGTAATAAAAGTTGTTAAGGAAAAAGAGAAAAAAGGCGCAATAGCTAAGTATTATAAAGCGGTTTATCCAGCATTAGGCATAGAACTACCATTTGGAGAGAAAACAATTAAAACTGCTAGGTTTTACACAATGGACGAAAAACTAAGAAGCTTTCTTTCACCATTCATAAAAAACGATAACAGATTTGATGGAAAAATCGTGGTGGGAAGCCCAGAACCACATGGCCCCTTCAAAACCATCGCTAGAGACGGCCACTACGCAGCACAATTGGCTTTCTTCCTCGGTCAATACATAAAACTTCCAGAAAACTTCGCTGTCAGATTAGATGTTGACATTAAAGCTGAAAAAGAAGAAGAAAACAATTTAATCCTTGTAGGAGGCCCTGGAACAAACCTCATAACTCAAGAAATTAACAAACATTTGCCTATGCGCTTTAACATGAAACGTTCAAAACACGGTTTCCTTTTCGGAGGCTTAATTTCAGAAAAAAGTGGAAATGTTTACACCCATGATGCTGTAGGGTTGATTGCTAAGATATCTAATCCGTGGAATAAGGAAAAAAGCATAATTGTGCTAGCTGGGAATAAAGCTGTTGGAACTAAAGCTTGTGTGATTGGTCTTACAAAATTTTGGAAGCAAATACTGCAAAACTATAGGAAAGGGCGAAAATTTGGGGTGATAATTCAAGGATTTGATTTGGATGGAGACGGAAAGGTTGATTCGGTGGAAATTTTGGAATAGGTTAAGGTGCTGAAAATGGAAGAAATTAAGATTCGTTTCATGAACCAGCAAGATTTAGAAGCAGTTTCGGAACTTGCCATGTTAGCCAACCCGCATGCTGAAAAAGAAGCCTATAAAAAACATTTATTCGAAGAGTTGAAGGAAAATCCAGACCTTTCATTTGTTGCAGTAACAGAAAAGGGAAAGGTAGTAGGTTATGTCCAAGCTGAAACACGAAATTCAATTGCCACGCTTGAAGATATAGCCGTAAAAGAGGAATACCAAGGGAAAGGAATTGGAAAAAAGTTATTGCTCAAAGAACTTGAAGCATTAAAAAGTAAAGGTGTAAAAGTTGTTTTTGCAGAGGTTCATTTTAAATGTGCTAGGGCTATTCCATTTTATTATAAATTCGGTTTTCGAATAGCTGGCTTTATGCAAGATTATTTCGGAATAGGACACGATGCAATAGTGCTTAAGCTGCAGATGGAATAAAATGGAAATAACCGAAATAATAAAGGCGAAGGGACATAAGAATGTAAGGGCTACTCATAAAACCACTTTTGAAATAACCAAAGAGAGAAATATCACGCCTAGAGGAGACTGTATAATTGCCGTTTCAGCAGATAAAGCATTAAAAGATTTAAACACCGAATTTAAACAGGCTTTGCGGAACCAAAAAGCAAAACTAACAATTATAATTCAAGCAGGCGAAATCTTCGAAATTGTCAAAGCTTCTGGCGATGAAAAGCTTATGCTTTCCCATCCAACAAGCATGGTGATAAGAAAAAGCAGTTACATATGCAACAGAACCCTAGCAATTAAAGCAAACAAGGCAGCAATAGATCTTTCAAGAAAATTGATTAAAGAATTACAGAATCCTAATCAAACTGTTGAGATAAAACTAAAAGTTGAAATTTAAACTTTTGAAATTTGTTTTTATATGGGATTTCTCATATTTACATGTGGAAGGGCTTTAATTGCCGCGGAAGGAAAGAAAGAAAAAGAAGGAAAAACTGAAAGAGAAAAGAAGAAAAATCTCCATAAAGTATCAAAGAGCAACGGAAGAACATAGAGCTAAAATAGAAAAGTCCATTAGTAAAAGAGGAAGACAATTTCCCAAGAAATTTGCAGCATTCTCTTTTCTCCTAATTATTATAATATTGGTTTCAGCAATTTATGCTTGGCAACAAAACCAACCTGAGACAGGGACATCCTCACTTTACACATTAACAAGCTCCGACCTATCGGAATTCAGGGGGAAACCAGTGATCCTAGAATTCTTCTCAACAAATTGCAAGTACTGTCCTGCCCAAATACCAGAACTAGCGAAAATTCAGGATGAATACGGTGATCAAGTTGTTATTTTATCCGTTGCGCCTTCTACGGAAAGTCCAACGGAACTTGAACGATATAAAGAAGAAAATGATATAACTTGGCTCCTGGCAAGAGATACTGTGGGGCTTTTTGATAAGTATGCATATGCAATTAGCGGAGTACCAACAACCATCATATTAGACCAGAATGGAACTGTTTACTTCACTTATACAGGCATCTTAAGCTCTTCAGCTATCTCAAACATAATAGATAAATTGCTCAAAGAATAAAGGTGTTGGAAAGGAATTAAATGAAATTGGAGAAAGAAATTGACCTCCAAACTAAGCTTATGTTTTTATCGTTTTTCGTACTGCTAGCTATTCTTGGAGCGAATGAATATTTCATAATTCTTGAGGAATTTGTGAAGTTGCTTTGTCCATCTTGCATAGGTCTAACTTAGAGGTGCCTTAACTGAAACTTTCCATTGTTAGAAAGGCAACTAAAATATCAGCTTTTGTAATTCCAAACCTTGGTTTTTATCGGATATTAAAAACAGGATTTGTATGCCCATTCCTTTATTGTCATGGCTGTCCCTTTTCCATTTTTGGCTGTCCTATAGGGTTGATTCAAAACTTCATAGTTCGAGGTCAAGTTTCTCTATTTACGATAGGATCACTCGGAATTTATGGGGTTATTTTCGGAAGGATGTTCTGCGGTTGGGCATGTCCCTTCGGAACTTTACACGATATACTTGCCAAGCTTGGAGGGAAAAGAACACTTAAGAAAACTAGGTTTTGGTACACTAAATATATCATTTTATTCTTAACCATAATTCTGGCATGGTTTTTCTTAGACACCGTTTTCTGCAAATTTTGTCCTTCCGGATCACTTTTCGCAGCAATACCATATCGAATAATTCATCCAAACTTTCATTACGGCTTATTCTTCAACATTCACATAGTCACTTTAATAGTTACTGTGGTTTTGGCGTTATTAATTAGCCGTTTTTGGTGTCGCTATTTATGCCCATTAGGCGCAATTGCTGGAGCCTTTAACAAGGTTAGTCTGGTGAGCATAAACTTAGACGAAAGTAAATGTGTTATGTGTAAAGCTTGCCTTGAAAATTGCCCGATGGGAATAAGCAGTCTAGAGGAGATTGGAAAATCAACAGATTGCATTTTATGCGGCGAATGCATTGAAAACTGTCAAGAAAAAGCCTTAAAGTTCATAATTGCCAAGTAACGTGTTGCACTCAATTATTGCTGTCGTAGCGGTTTTGCTACGACATAAAATGGTACGAGGAAAAGCGATACTATTCCAAGCAGAATAAAATAGGTTGCATAATTGTTTTCTCCTATTAAAAAATATGTGGGTGGAAGATTAATTATTCTACCTATCATTAAGCCGACTTCCATGAGAACTAAAATGCTTGCGTAATATTCTCTTGGAAATGAATCAGCATAGTGGGCAAACCACGAAAGCATGAAGGCACTAGCTAGACCAGAAAATGCTGAAAGTAATACGATTTCAAGAATTGTTGAGGCATAAGCAATTGCAAAATACCATATGGCATAAAAAATTGCACCTATAATAGCGAATTCAACACGTGTTCCCCTAATGTCTGAAAGCCAATTTACAAAAAACGTTGCAATGGCTATTAGAATTCCGCTTAAAGCATAAACAATGCCCATATTCAAAATTGTGCCAGAAACTCTTGAAACGAAAAAGGGATAGGCAAGCCAATAGCTTTCAATAACTCCAATTATAACAAAAGTTGCAAAGAAAACTCGAAAAATTTTAGCTTTCGGAATTTCAAACTGAAGGGTTTCATGCTCAAATTTGATATTAATAGAGAGAAGAAAAGCAACCATATACAAGATAATTGATGATGCAAACAACGCTATAAATCCAAATTTTTCTATGATGAAGCCACCTATTGCTGGGCCAATTATGCCAGTAATTGAAGGAATTATTGAGGATAAAAAACTAATTGTTCTAGCCCTAGTTTCGACCTTACTAAGTCTAAACTGCAAAAGGTTAAAACTCGGCCAAAAAGTTGCGATGCTGAGCCCGTACAAAAACCCTAGAACTATTGGGTTTTTGATGAAAATCAAAACTAGGTTGAAAATCATTGTTGTGAAGATGCCAAGCGTTATGATAGCTTCAAATTTTCGTGTTAATCTTAAAAGTAGGCATGGCAGTAAACCAATAACTAGGAAGGTGAAGAGGAGAACTTCTATTATTTCCAGCAAACTTAGTCCGTTTTCTCTGAAATAAATTGGAAGAAAAACTCCATAGAGATTGCTAGTCAAAAAATAGATAGCTACAGCCACAGTCAAGATTTTAATTGAATTTTCCACAATTTCACCTTAACTATGCTTCTTTCTAGAACATTAAGTGCAACAATTATTTAAAACATGAAGAATTAAAATTCCAATTCAAAAGTGCTCTACGTGTAAAATTGTTAAAGCTAAGGCTGAATTTATAGTTAGATTATGGAATTGTATAAAGCAATGTTTAAGTTGCAATTGTTTCTTTTACACATCTGGTTTGGAGGAAAGGTTTTTGGGTAAAGTAGCTAAAGGTGCGAAATGCAGCGTGAGTGGATGCGACAAACCCGCTGTTCGGTCATTATCCGCAGCGAAAGTTAGTTCGGCCGGCTTGAATGTTGGTTCTGGTAAACGTGCCTATTTATGCAAAGAACATTATAAGGAATATAAGAAGAGAACTAAGAAGGAAAAAATGATTGAGAAGTGGAGATATTCAACCTAGTGAAAAGCCTAATCAATTAAATAGCTAATAGTTAAATTAAGGCAGTAAGGCGGTTAAATTGAGAATATTGCAGTTACATTCAGATTTCATCGAGTACAAGCCAGTGAAGAAAGAAGTAAAAATAGCTGAAGAATGCGAAAAGAAAACTCAAAGATACGAAGATATTGTAGTGCTTTTCACTTCGGTGGAAAAGGAAGACAACGAAGAAACAGTTGAGAAGGCAGTTCATGAAGTGGCAGAGGCTTTAAAGAAGCTTGGAGCCAAACGCATACTCATATACCCCTACGCCCATCTCAGCAGCCAATTGGCTCCACCACGCAAAGCATTAAAATTGCTTAGAAAAATGGAAGAACAAGCGAAAAAACTCGGAATAGAAACGTTTAGAACTCCTTTTGGATGGTGTAAGCAATTTTCACTTTCAATAAAGGGGCATCCATTAGCTGAACAGCTACGTGTAATAACAGCAGAGAAAATGGTAGAAAAAAAGAAAATTAAAGAAGAAGAGGAAAAAGTTCCAGAAGCCCTAAAAGCAGAAGAGAAACTGAAATCTTATTGGTTCGTAATGCAGCCAGACGGAAAAATGATGCCAGTTGAAGAATTCGATTTTTCCAATCATCCTATGCTTGAAAAGTTTGCGAAATATGAAATTGCAAAGGTTAGGGCGGTTCAGCAAATTCCTCCCCACGTTAAGCTTATGAAAAAACTTGAGATCGCTGATTATGAACCTGGAAGCGATCCAGGTAATATGCGTTGGTATCCAAAGGGGCGGCTTATAAAAGCTTTACTTGAACAGTATGTTACAGAGAAAACCATTGCTTATGGAGCTATGGAAGTTGAAACGCCAGTAATGTACGATTTTAACCATCCAAGTCTCGCAAGATATTTGAACCGTTTTCCAGCTAGGCAGTATGTGCTTAAATCTGAGGATAAAGAACTCTTTTTACGTTTTAGTGCTTGTTTCGGGCAATTCTTAATGGTTCATGACGCCCAGATTTCCTATAGGCATTTACCACTAAGAGTCTATGAGCTGACTCGTTACAGTTTCAGACGGGAGAAAAGCGGGGAACTTGTAGGGCTACGGAGGCTCAGAGCGTTTACGATGCCTGACTGCCATGCTTTTTGTTCAGATTTGAAACAAGCAAAAGAAGAGATGCTGAAAAGGTTTAAGCTTTGCATGGAAATCCTTGAGGAAGGTTTAGGGCTTTCGAAGGAAGATTATGAACTTGCAATAAGGTTTACAAGGGACTTTTACAAGGAGCATTCAGATTTTGTGGTTTCACTTGTTAAAATGCTTGGAAAACCAGCTTTAATAGAGATGTGGGATGAACGTTTCTTCTACTTCATTTTAAAGTGGGAATTCAACTTCGTTGATAACATGAATAAGGCTTCTGCTTTAAGTACGGACCAAATAGACGTGGAAAACGCTGAAAGGTATGGTATAACCTACGTAGACGAAAAAGGCGAAAAAAGATATCCGCTTATACTTCATTGTTCACCAAGCGGAGCAATAGAAAGATGCGTCTATGCAATGCTGGAAAAAGCCTATAGAGAACAAAAAAGAGGGAAGCCTCCTACTCTCCCACTTTGGTTAATGCCAACCCAAGTACGCATAATTCCAATGACCGAGAAATTCCTCCAAGAAGCTGAAAAAATAGCCAAAAAATTAGAACGAAACCATATAAGAGTAGACATAGACGACAGACAATTAACGCTTCAGAAAAGAATTAGGGAAGCTGAAACAGAATGGATACACTACATTGTAGTTATAGGACAAAAAGAAGTTGAAAGCGGAATCTTAGCGGTGAGAGACAGAATAAACAGAAAAATCAGAAAAATGAAAATTAACGAGCTAATTGAAGAAGTAAAGGAAAAAATAAAGGATAAACCATTCGCAGAGCTTTCACTACCCAAATATCTATCCCAAAGGGCACAATTTTACGGTTAAGCCTGTTCTCCCTGGCGGAAACCCAGCCATAACGGTTAACGGTAAGGATTTCGTTTTTTCGCCAGATGTCATTGAGAATGAAACAGCTACTTATGAACTGGGAGAAATGAGAATAATAGACTTTGAACTTCCAGAAAAATTCACCTTATACACTTCGGATGGAAAGCAAAAAACGCTTCAAGTGATAAGTGCGATAGGCTGGGACTCTAATGCTGAACATCCTTGCTTGAGCAATTACATGTATTTTGATGTAGGCTTTTTCGGACTACCCTATGGAGACACAGTAAATACTACGAGGATAGTATATGACCCCACAATAATCATTTACTATACTCCCGAAGAATCCGGAGTTACTTGGATAGTCATATCAATTCTTACGGTATCTTCCGCTGCGGTTTTTCTAATGATAATATGTATAGTAAGGGCCAGAAAGTCCAAGAAACCTCTTGAACGTTATGACGTTTAATTCTAAATTCCTCACTTTAAAGCATTCACGGTAAATTTAGAGCCAACCGAAAGCTATATGTAAACCATTGATTTTCTAAGTTATCCTCTACTAAATGGAGAGTCTGTTATTGAACGTTGAAGAGTTAGTATTCAAGTTCTCGGACGAATTAGGACCAGAGAAATCTGTGT
>JAOZNA010000110.1 GCA_029934005.1 Candidatus Bathyarchaeota archaeon | reverse complement strand
TACATGAAAGGTTCATCTAGATTCTTGTAAACAACCGAGTGGATTTGGCCGTCTGGGTTTTTTGAGTTTTCTGTGAAGTATCTATGGTTTTCTGGGGTAAGCATAGACAAGCCAAACTCGTAATTGATTGTAAATATTTTGGTTAATGGAGGTTCGGTGTATCCGTTTCCTCCTTCTGGACCAGCAAAGATTAGGTTGTACGTGTTTGTGCCGACTTCATAATAGCTTAACTCGTTTCCGTTGCAGTAGGCTGCAAACTCCGCGTATAAAGTTATTTCGTATGTTCCAGGCGGAAAAGTTTCATTTTCTACTTTAACAACATTGGTAAAGCCTAAATGGTCAAGCACTTCTGAAATGGTTGGCTCCGCATATACGGGATGAACGGTTAAGGTTAAAGTTAGAACTATTAAGGAGAGAAAAACCAGCAGAGGTATGACTGAATGTTCCCTTTTCAATTTGACCCTTCCAGCAACTACATTTTCCTCTTGCGTATTATAAATGAGTATGGTAATGTCTTATAGAAAAATTGATGAAATGTACCAGTTAGTGAGATAATGTGGGTGGTGGCTTACTTGCACTGGCTTTACTAAAGAGGCCCAACTTTTCTTAGTCTGTATCTTTCATAGATTAGGTCTATTTTTTCACTGTTAACTATGAATTCGACTGGAAGTTTTCCGCCGCCTTGTAGAGTATAGAATGTTTTTATATTGCCTTCTAGATTTTCGGGTACCAAGGGTATTGTCATTTCCATATATTTATCTTTGATTTTTATGAGAAGAAACGAATCTGCCTTTAAGACTTCAACATCCATTGTTCCCTTATAAGTTTGGTATTTTCCAGTGAGAGGTTCAAGCTGTTTATCCAATTTGATGAACGGAAGCTTTTCTGGGTTTTCGTTTAACATTAAGGCTAGACCATACATTCCTAGTTGGGAGAGTGGATAGCCACTTCCGTTTGCAAGTAACGCAATGCCCACTCTTTTCTCTGTAATGTAGCCAATGTAAGCGGTAGCTGTTAAAACGGAGCCCCCGTGTCCCACAAGCTTATAACCTAGGAAGTTTGGGATAGTCATTAGTCCGTAAGCATAGGCTTCTCCACCGAAGATTTGAATCGGCAATTTTACCCTTGGCTTTTCCATTTCCTCTATAAGATGCGAAGGCAAAAGCCTATTTCCATTGTATTCTCCACGGTTTAAGTACATAATTATGTAGCGGGCTAAGTCCATAACATTGCTTATTAATCCTCCGTCAGCCGTTAAAGAATACACGTATCCAGACTCCTTCTGTTCTCCATCCTTAGTTATAATGTAAGGAACAGCAGCATCCTTATCCGCTTCAAGTTTCTCCCTTCCGAAAAAGGTTCTATTCATGCCTAAAGGTTCCAGAATCTTCTTTTTAACGTATTCTCTGTAATCCATTCCCGAAACTTTCTCTATGATGTAACCCAAAAGCAAGTATCCCTCGTTTAAGTAGAACCATCTTTCACCAGGCTTTGTTAAAGCCCATTTTTCAGCTTCTCCCATAAACGTAAACAACTCATCATAGGTTGCCATCGGAATCCATTTTCCTCCAGCTCCAGTTGCATAACGTATTACTGCCTCAGCGTAGGCTAAGGCTGGTATGCCGGAAGAATGAGTTAGCAAATGCCATATTCTAACTGGTTCCCCCATGCTTTTTAAATTTAAAGGCGCATACTTACCAACTGGATCTTCTAGGCTTAGTTTTCCTTCGTTAAAGAGCTGCATTATTGAAAGCGCTGTGAAAGATTTTGTTACTGAACCTATTGCGTAAAGTGTGTTTGGAGTGGCACTTAATCCGTAAGCCTTGTTCCTAAGGCCGAATCCTTTGCTGTAAATGATTTGTCCATCCTTAACTATTGCAATGCTAATGGCTGGTAAATGAGTTTTAGACATGCACTCAAAAATGAAAGATTCAAGTTTACGAAAAGGTTCATCCAAGTCAAACACCTCGCTTTATTCCCCTAACTAATAATTAGTAGCTACTGATAAAATTTAGTGAGTTGTTGGGCTTGTTAAAGTTTCTCATTTCAGATTTGCGATTATATTATTCTATGATAAACTCGCAGTATTCATCTCCTTTTGCTAAGCACTTTGTTTCTTTTGCGTCTACTTGCTTGTTAAAAACTATGCTTAGGTAGCCTGCTAAATATCCTCTTGTCCAGTGGCAAACTACGTAAGGTTTCTTGCGCCAAGCTGCAGCTTCGAAGCTGTCTTTCACGGTGATTGTTGCTGAACAATTTTTAAAGTCAATATCTTTTATTTCTGTAATTGCCCATCCTGTAGCTTGTCCTGCTTGAGTTAAGGCTTCAACAAGCTGTTTTCCTCTCAGTCCAAACATTTCACTTATTCTTTTTGCCGCATGCTCTCCCATCTTCTTTCCAGTATCATAAAGCACGACGATGAGTCCTGAATGAGTAAATATTTTCTCGAATGTGTTCCATAAAGCCCAAAACATTCCTCTAGGCATGATTACAGCTCTTGTGTTTCCATGCAGAACCGGAAAGTGGATGCTTTCAAAAGGAGCCGGTTTTGGCTCCTTAAAAATAACATCTAAAACAACATCAAGGCTCCGCAGCTCCTCTTCAACTTCCCTTAAGCTTTTATCAGCATTCGAAACGTCAATAAAGGCTGACCAAACTCCAGCATGAGGATATTCATCCAGATAGAAGGAAGAACTGGTTTTAATGTTAATGTTGGCGTCAGCCAAAACTTTAGCCGCCTTAGCCAAGGCACCGGGAACATCTTTCAAAACAATACATATTTGGTAAAGCCACTCACCATGCCTAAAAAAATCAAGCGAATAAAGACGTTTAGGAATATGCACGGTAACCGTCTCCTATCCCACTACAAACTCTAACTATGCAAAAGATTTACGAATTAAAAATTCAACTTTAAATTTCATATACTCCCTCCATTCTCGCATTCTTGATTCTTAAAACATACAGAGCGATTAGAAAATTTAAAAAGAAGTGGCGGGCCCGGCGGGATTTGAACCCGCGACCCCCGGGTTAAAAGCCCGGTGCTCTA
>JAOZNA010000109.1 GCA_029934005.1 Candidatus Bathyarchaeota archaeon | reverse complement strand
GATTGCGTTTAGAAATTATAGGAAATGACGTTAATGTCTAGATAGTGATATTCCTAAGGGGTTTCGTAAAAAATTTATATTACTAAACGCTCAACCTGTTGGACAAATTGAATACGCACCTGCTGAAGCTTGTGGCTATCCAATATTTGGAGAGAAACTGGTCGTTATGAACTGTATTTGGGTTCTCAGGAAAGCCAAGGGTCATAATTTTGGTAGGATGCTTTTATCAAAAATGGTTGAAAGTGAGAGATGGGCGGATAGTTTCGCCACGATAGCACTTGAAGACCATTGGAGTCCATGGTTCAAGAAGTGGCAGATGGAAAAACTCGGATTTAAACCAGTGAAATGCATTAAAGTAAGGCATAAGATAAGGCATGTTAATGAACCATTTAGGATTTATTTAATGTGGATGCCAGTAAAGCAAAATGCTGTTTCACCAAACTGGGATGAGGAAGCTCTCTTAAAAGGTGCAGACTTTTGTATGGCTCATCCGCTTTATAGACCAGAAAGAATGGGAACCGAGAAAATTATGGAAAAGATTGAATAGCCTATCTTTGAGTCGCAAGTAAGGCTACACGTTCAATTATCAAATCTTTTAACGCTTGCTTTTCCAAACCCTCACCTTCAAGCTCAGCTTCAAATTCCTCATCCGTTACGTTAAAAAGTTTCCTAATTTTCCAAAATTTTTCATCTGTGATTTCCAAAAGCTCGTTATCTCTTTTAACAGCTCCAAGCATTTCGGAAATTTTCTCAAGAGCAATTTCAGCTTCTTTTTGGCTATCACTTAACACCACTACGGCAACATTCTTTGTTTTTGAAGTTATTCCTAAAAGTTCAATTGCTTTTCTTATCTGTCTCTGAGCCGAGGCATACAAAAGAATTTCAACCGCAAGCTTATTTGAAATATTCACCTTATTTTTGAAGGCTGTTAAAGCGTTTAAAACAGCAAAGTAAATGTGTTCCCATCCAGCCAAATAATCGGCATTAAAAAACTGCACAGTAATATTTGGCAATTCCCTATTTATCGCTTGAAAAAACTCTTCAACATCACGTATTTGCACTTCTTTGAAAGCTGTAATTCCAAGGAATTTTCCAGATTCTTCGAGCCTTTTTATCACTTACAACCCTCAAGCTTCTGCAATGCTTCCTTAACGAACTTTTCAACAATCCACGACTCAAGCCCAGCTTTAACGAGAACTTCCTTTACTTCTTCAACCGTTTTTCCCTTTTTCATTAACTTCTCCAAGACATTCCTTACAGTTTCTCTCCTCTCCCAAGGGAAAACTATCCAGCAATTTGTTTCCCTTTCATAATAATCTGGAATTATCTTACTCCAAGGCTTATAATAAATAGTTGCAACCTTAACTTCCTTCGCCCCATTTTCCAGCAGGTGCTGCCTAACAAGCAGAAGACTTCTACCAGTATCAGCCACATCATCAACAACAAGCACCTTTTTATTCTTCACTGGAACCGAAATAGGCTGAGTTATCACGGGCTCCTTTTTCGTTTCATTAACTCCAACATAAAATTCAACCTTTACATTGGCAAGTTCGGGGTTTTCAAGCAAATCGGAGAGAACACGAGCAGGAGGCCATCCACCACGGCTAACTCCAACAATTACGTCTGGCTTGAATCTATCTTTTTTGATTTTGTCGGCTAAATTAACTAACATAGTGTATATTTCATCCCAAGAGACAGCTTCTAACTCCATCTCTGAACCAGCACCGGCCTTTGCAATTTATTTCTTTTCCAATTTATTTATATAGAATTCGCAGTTTACAGCGAAACTTTTGTTGAAGCTAAACAATTTATAGGAGTATAAAACCGAAAATACTAGAAGCTAAAAGCTATTGGTCGAGAACATGCGGCCAGTCGCATGGAGATTTGTTCAAGACTGGAATTGCATTGCATGTGGACAATGCTGCAAAGAATATACAGTAGTTTTAAGATTCAATGAATGGTTAAACATAGTGCGCCATTACGGAGTAGAAACAACGGTTCCAGGACTAAACAAGATTTACCTCAGGAAAAGGAGCGATGGGTCATGCATATTTCTTAGAAGAATTGGAAACCTAGCTATTTGTGGCTTGCAACATATGAAGCCACAAGCATGCAAACTCTGGCCGTTTAAAATATACACAAAACCGAGGTATGGACAAGAGAAGCAAGCCCTTTACGAGTATCGCACACGAAAATTCTTCGTTTATGTGGATCCAGCGTGTAGGGGAATAAGGTGGGGAACGCCGACGCGGCATTTTATGAGTAAGGTTGTGCCAGAGTTTATTCAAATAGCCTTTGGAACAGCTCAAAAGCAGAAGTACAGTACAGCGAATATTAATCAGTTGTTGATGCAACAACTCGTCAAACCGAAAGTAGTTCCAGTTAAGGTTTTAAAGGTTAGAGTTAGCTAAGTTTTAAACCTCTAAGTTTGTGGTGTTAAGGTATGCCTGTCTTTAAAACAACGTTTCGTGTGAGCTGGGTTGAAACAGACGCAGCGCAAGTGGTTCATTTTTCGAACTATTTTCGTTATTTCGAAAGAGCTGAAGAGGAATTCTATAGGAGTCTTGGTTTAAGCTTTGATATTATCCGCCAAGAATACGACATATGGTTGCCGAGGATAGAAGCCTTCGCCAGGTTTAAGTCTCCTTTAAAATTTAACGATTTGGTTGAAGTTGAACTTAGGATAGATGAGCTTAGAGAAAAATCTGTTAGATATGGCTTTAAAATTTTTAATAAGGAAGATGGAAGGCTCGTAGCTGAAGGATACATGGTTGTTGTTGCAGCTGACAAAAAGAAGGGGGAAGCTATCGAAATACCTAAAGAAATCGTTGAAAAATTGAGACCATTCGTTGACCAGCTTTAGATTAACCTTATTAAAGTTTAAGGCTAATGGTAGATGTGAGGGATATAATTGAGTGAGTTGCTGACGCCACTTATGTATCAGCTTGGAGTAGGTGTAATAGGCGGTTTGATCGTTGGTTTTGCAATTAAGAAAGCGTTAAAGCTTTTAGCGGTTCTTATCGGATTTTTCATTCTTGTCTTAATTTACCTCG
>JAOZNA010000051.1 GCA_029934005.1 Candidatus Bathyarchaeota archaeon | reverse complement strand
ACCAATGAGGATTAGAGGCGTAATTAGGGAGAATAAGAACAGTAAATTCTCCAAAAAAGCCGATGGGAAGGTATTTTGAATGGAAACCAATAATGCGAAAACTAGGGAGTAGCTGCCCGTTACAATGAGATAGGCAGAAAACCATGCAAGTACCTTTCTTGAAACCAAATACCCTCAATTAATATTTTGAAAATGCATCATTTAAGAATTATGGAACATTATCAATTCATTCAAATTCATCGATTACAACTCAATTTTTCAATTGACTATTGATATTGATTTTGTCTTCATAATTCTTATTCAAGAAAAATTCTATTTTAAAGTGAAAGGAGTTGAAAGTGGGCATATTTGGCGTGGTTCTCTTAACTCTAACGTTAGGTGTCTCCTTTCTCTTCTATGGATTTTCTATTTTGAATCCTGCTGATCCTTTGGTTGGGATGGCTTTTACAATAATGGGGATATTTTTGGTTTTGGCTGCTCTTTTGATAATGTTTACGCAGTTGTTTATGGGTTCGCCGACGATTGTGAAGTAGGAATTTTACGGGATAACTTTGGAGAACTTGATTTATTTCTAATCCATTTTTTGAATTCGGATTCAGAGTTCGAACATTTTATTAGCCATACACATACATCACTAAGCCTCGTAGTGAGGGAAGAGTATGGAAACAGAAACAGTTCAGAATGAAGAAGAAACCATTGAAATAACTAGTAATGATGATGAAAATGAAGTTGAGGAAGCTCAAAGAGTGGAAGTCATTAACGCTGTTCCAGAAACGTTTTCTGGCTACGAAAGAAGAGAAATAAGAAGAAAAAGGAGAAGTGTTAGGAAAGGTTTCTTTAACGGTCTAGCTGTTGGAGTAGGAATAGGCTGCATCGCAACCTTCATAATTTTATGGACAGCAATATACTTCACACCAAAACTTCCAACAGCAATAACCTACGAAAATCTACTTTCAATCTTCATTTACCCGCTGCTTTATCTGTTAACTATAGGCTTAGTATTCCTAACAGCAGGCTTAGTGAAGGAAAAATATAGTTCAAGTGGATAAACCATCACCACCTACTCTCTATTCAACTTAAGGCTATAGTAAAACAAAAATTCTAAACGTTAAATACTCATATACGAAATGAAATGAAACTCAAAAAAATTCTAGAAAGACTTGTTCAGGAAAAAGCACCCGGACCTTCTCCCGCCTTCACAGTTTTCGATATCATACGTGTTTTGAGTCGTATAGCGAAGGGGCCTATTGGAAGGGTAAAGTTGGCGAAGGAATTGAAAATTGGAGAGGGAACAATGCGTACAATAATAAGTAGGTTGAAGGATGCTGAACTCATTGAAATTAGCAAGTATGGATGTTTTTTAACTAAGAAAGGAGAGAAAACTTGGAAAGAAATTAAAGGTGTTTTTCGTAAAATGGTGGTTCTCAGAAAAAACGAGTTTTCCTTTGCACCTTATACGATGGCAATTTTGGTTAAGGAAAAAATGGACATGATTAAAGCTGGAATGGAACAGAGAGATGCAGCCATTATGGCTGGAGCAAAAAGCGCAACAACCATAGTCATGAAGAATGGAAAGTTAATCGTTCCGGCTATAAGCGAGAATATGAAGGAAGATTATCCGTTAGCCTATAAGCAAATAATGGAACATTTAGAGCCTGAAGAAAAGGACGTGATAATTATTGGTTCAGCTGAAACCTTGGAGAAAGCAGAGTATGGAACTTTAGCTGCTGCTTGGACTCTAATGGAAGATTGTTAGACTAATAGGTGTATTTTTCGCCTCTAGCTAAAACTCTTTCCAGAGCCATATTCAAATTTACTAAACCCTCATTGGTTTTAGCGGAAACTGGTATGAGAAGGAAACGCGTCCCTAGGCTGTATATAGCCTTCATCATGTTCCTACTAAGCAAACGCCTCGTTCCCTCAAGCTTCTCCTCAATAGCATGCTCCAAAGCTTTAGGGCTTGCAGACCAATCAACAACACTATTCACCTCATCTTGAGAAATCAAATCGCATTTTGAGAGAACATGAATCTGCGGAACCAAAAAACGATTATAGACCGCAGCAGAAAGAAACAAATTTGAAACATAATTTAACGGATTTAAACAGAAAACCGCATCAAAAAGATAAATTATTGCTTTCGGCTCCTTTGAAATCTCACTCACAATAAATGGACCACTAGCCCTAAAAGCAAAAAGCTCCATTTGCCCAGGAGTATCAACCAGCACAATGTCAGGATTTAAAGCTTCAATTTCAGCACCTATCTTATCAATTTCCTCCGCAATTAAGTCCGCCGCCATGATTAAAGCTCCATTTGGACCAAGCCCGTATTCATCCATAATGGAAGAAACATTAACGTAATCGCGGACATCAACATCAGCTGTGTATGGAAGGTTGAGACAGCCAGGATCAAGGTTTACTATGGCAACGTCTTGTTCTTGCATTTTAAGCCAGTTGGAAAAG
Organism: Candidatus Bathyarchaeota archaeon; assembly: GCA_029934005.1. Lineage (GTDB taxonomy): Archaea > Thermoproteota > Bathyarchaeia > Bathyarchaeales > WUQV01 > JAOZNA01. The sequence goes on along the minus strand of JAOZNA010000051.1, from coordinate 9,361 downwards.
GCGGCTGTTAAAACCGATTTTCCTGAACCAGCAGTTCCAATTATGAACACTATAAACATTACGGTTCTCCTCGAAAATTTCAGTTTTTATTTGTGGTTGCTCAACACCCGGATTTTCAATCACCATTTCAGCGTCTAGCCTGAAGACTCATCGCAACCAGTTTTGAATTTGTATAGGCTTGAAATAAGCTTTTTCATTTTGGAACCTTAATCTCCCCGCCTTTCTTCTTTATCATTTCAGAAAGCTGAACTATTGCTTTGCCAACTCTGTTCTGAGCCGTGGTGGACTCTGAAGCTGTCGTTGAGAAATGTAGAATTATTTTTGAAACTCTTTCGCCGCCTCTTGGATGCGATTTTATGTAGACGTAGGGGTTATCATGCATAACCTCATCAATTAAGGGGGCGATTTCCGACTCAACAATGCCTCGAACTTCCAATTCTGCTTCGTAGAAAATCAAGTTCTTAGATTCTTTTCGAAGTAAGGGTAAGATTGATTCTTCAAATATAGCTTTCATTTCTTGAGGAACTCCGGGCAAAGCGATAATAACCGTGTCCTTAACTTCGATTAAAACTCCAGGTGCGGTTCCAACCGGATTGGGCAGAGGTTTTGCCCCTTCTGGGAGGGTTGCCATTTTTACTCTATGTGGGGTAAGCTCCGCTCTTTCCATTAACCCTTCTTTAACATACTGCTCATATTTTGCTTCAACCATTTTTAGAGCTTCTTCGTTGGTTTCAAGTTTAATTTCTAGAGCCTTTGCTATTCCTTCAAGGGTTTTGTCGTCGAAAGTTGGTCCTAATCCTCCCGTTGTGATTATGAAGCGTGGTTTACGCTTTAATGCCTCTCGAATTATACTTGAAATTTCTTCCAAGTCGTCGCCAACTGTTGTTATTCTCCGAATTTCTAATCCAATTGAAGTCATTCTTTTCGCAAGCCATTGGGCGTTGGTGTTTAGTGTTTTGCCTATTAAAATTTCGTTTCCTATGCTAACTATTTCAGCGGTTACCATAATTTTCACTTACCATGATTAAGGGAGAATAAAATTATAAATTTTATAGATAGGGCTAAGAAGAAGGTTTTACGTTTTTATTTTGTTTATTTCTTTTTGCTAAACCACCATTTTAGGTATTCTCGTCTAAGCTTCTTCTTTTTCTCATCTTCGGATTCAAAGTTTGGTCTTAGTTTTGCTTTAAGCTCCATTAACTCTTGATGGGTAAGCATAAGCCCACAGCTTTTGCAGACATAACGTTTTGTTGCTACTATGTAGGTCATTTCTCCGCCACATTCTGGACAGTAAGGCATTCCCGATATTTTCCTCCTTATCTCCCACAAAATAATGCACATTGCATGAAAAATAGGTTTTGGTTCTACTTGGCAGATGCTGCCTACTTGAAAATTTTATCCAATAACTCCATTATTTCCTTCTTGTTTTCCCTCATAACCTTCAGAAATGCTTTGCCTTTATTTGAAAGCGTATAAATTCTTTTTTTATCCTTCCAAATTCCCTTAATGTACTCCTTTGCTTCAAGAGAATGCAAAGTATTGTAAACCGTTCCGGGGCTAATAAAAAGTCCAAATTTATCATTTATTAGTCCAGTTATGTCGTAGCCGCTCAAAGTATTCTTTTCAAGTTCTGTGAGAATTATTATGTCAATAAATGAACGTATCATTCTTTCATTGAAAGGACTTAACATGATTATTGGTTGTTTTAAGGTTTTTCTTAAGTATCATGGATTTTTCAGATTCGGAACAAAAAATAGACCGTTTTACGAACTGATACGCTTAGAAACAAACAAGTTTCCCTTAATGAAAAACCTCCAAGGCTTATCGGCACCAGCCTTAACACCGATTCTACCACTAGAAACAACTTCAAACGGTTCAACAACATCTAAATCACAAATATAGAGCCTTTCTCCTCTAGTCAAATCCCAACCATTAAGTTCAACTGTTATATCCATTGCTTGAGTTAGTTTTCCAGGTCCATTCGTCAAACTCTTCACGTTTTCTGTCCTTCTTTTTCTCTTCATTATTTCTATTCCGTAAACTGGTTCAACAGCCCTTATCAAAACAGCTCCAGGAACTCCGATCTTTTCGGTTGTTACGTTTAAGCAGAAATGCTTACCGTAAATGAAGTATATGTAGGCGTAGCCTCCCTCCCCAAACATTATTTGGTTTCTCTGAGTTTTACCTTTATAGGCGTGGCTCGCTGGGTCGTCGCTTCCCCGGTAAGCTTCCACTTCCACTATTTTTCCTGCAACCTTGCCTTCTGGTAGTTCTCTTACAAGCAGTTTTCCTAGAAGCTGCTTCGCAACTGTAAGGGTGTTTCTGCAGTAGAAGCTTCTGTTTAAAACATTTCCTTTCTTAGCAGCCCTCATTCTAATCAGCTAGAATTTTAAAGCTTCATAAGTTAATGTTCTGATTTTATGTGTTTTAGGAACATTTCCGGAGTGAACTGGTATATGTTTTTAGCTTTATAGGCGAAGCCCCGTGCTACAAGAACTTTTAAGATTTTTTGTGGGAAAAGTTTGTTTTTCACGAGGATTTCAAGTGCATAGGTATAGTTTCTGTTCAGTTCTCTAACAGCAAGTATTTGTTGCTTTTTTGAAAGTTCGTAGTCTTTACATTCAACAAGATAGGCAAGCGCCATATCGGGTTTTACTGCTAAAACATCGCAGTGATTTTTTCTCGTAAAAACGATGTAGCCTTGTTTTCTGAAGGCTTCGGAAATCATATCTTCAAGCATTGACCCACTCATTTAATACACCATAGCGGTCAATACCAATTTGGAACGTTACCATTTTAATTTTAGGCATTAGCATGTTGAGAATAACACGCATTATTTAAGTTCTCTTTTACATTGGTTATGTCAGTGTTTCTCTGGTCTGGCTAAATCAGAAAAGTTAAATAAAGTGCTGATATTTTCGTAGTTAGCTTTAGAAGTGGATGGATGAAATGTCGAAGGAGTTTAGGCACATAGTTCGAGTCATAGACACAGACGTAGATGGTACGTTAAAGGCAGCCTATGCTCTGCGTAGGGTTAAAGGCATCAGCATTAACCTAGCTAATGCAATTTTAAGAAAAGCGGGAGTCGATCCCGAAGTAAGAATTGGTGTTCTTTCAGAAGAACAAGTTGATAAAATTGAGGATGTAATTAATAATCCATCTAAGTATGGTATTCCAAGCTGGCTTCTAAATAGACGTAAAGATTTGGAAACTGGTAAAGACTTACATTTAATTAGTTCCGATTTGGTTTTGAGGACCAAGATGGATATTGAACTTATGAAGAAGATTAAGTGTTGGAAGGGTTATCGTCATGCCCACGGCTTAAAGGTTCGCGGTCAAAGGACACGTACAACTGGAAGGAAAGGAAAGACCGTAGGTGTTAGCAAGAAGAGGCGTTAGGGCATGGGAGACCCGAAAAGACAACGTAAGAAGTACGAAACTCCTCGTTTTCCATGGCGAACAGACGTTCTAATGAGCGAACTCAAGCTTCTAGGACAGTACGGTTTAAGGAATAAACGTGAATTATGGCGACATAAGACCATGCTTTCAAAGTTTAGAAGCATAGCCCGTTCACTACTCGGAAAACCAGCAGAAGAAAGAGAAAAACTTGAAAAACAACTGTTAAATAAACTTCAAAGACTAGGAATTCTCCATGAAAACGCCGTTCTAGACGATGTTTTAGACTTAACGGTTGAAGACATCTTAGAAAGAAGACTACAAACACTTGTTTTCCGAAAAGGCTTGGCTAAATCTATTTATCAAGCCAGACAGCTCATAACACATGGACACATCGCCATCGGAAAACGCAGAGTACGCGTACCAAGCTATCTAGTTCCAAAAGAAGAGGAAAACATAATTAATTATGCACCCACAAGCCCACTTGCAAATCCAGAACACCCACTAAGACAAGAGGCTGGAGCAGTTACGGTTTCAGCAACAACAAGCGAAGGTGGTTCAAGTTCAAACTCTTCAGAAGAAGGTGAAAACAAATGAGCGAAAAAAGGGAAGAAACAAAAAAGCTTGAAAAATGGGGAATAGCCCACATATACAGCTCATACAACAATACAATAGTACACATAACAGACATTTCAGGAGCCGAAACAATAGCACGCACCTCAGGCGGAATGTTCGTTAAAGCAGACCGCCTCGAATCCTCTCCCTACGCAGCCATGAGAGCAGCCGCAGCAGCCGCAGCCATAGCAAAAGACAAAGGAATAACAGCGCTCCACATAAAAGTAAGAGCACCAGGCGGGTCTGGCCCAAGAACACCTGGTCCTGGCGCCCAAGCGGCTATAAGGGCTTTGGCGAGGGCTGGTTTTCGTATAGGTAGAATAGAGGAAGTTACACCTATACCGCATGATGGAACAAGGAGACCGGGCGGAAGAAGAGGAAGAAGAGTCTAGAATTGTATGAAAATCAAGGATTTTAGCCCATTTTATCGGTTTCTCTTTTTCATGTCTATAATTTTGATTATGACATTAATTGCTGTTAGGGAAAAATTGAAATAATGCCCTCTTCTCCTATTGTGAGGCAAGTATGATTAAGATGTTAAACGGTTATAGTTGAGTAAGAGGTGTCTGGTTTCGTGGAGATTGAGGTGCTTGAAAAAGACGATACGAATTTGCGTTTGTTAGTTAAGGGCGTAGATGTCGCTTTTATGAATGCTTTAAGGCGCATAATCCTCTCCGAAGTTCCAACCATGGCTATTGATGAAGTTGTTATTATTGAAAATTCCTCCGTTTTGCATGATGAAGTTTTGGCTCATAGGCTTGGCCTTATCCCGCTCAAAACGGATTTAGACGCATACAACCTTCCGGAAGAATGCCCATGCAAAAGCGAGTTCGGATGCAACCTATGCAGAGTTTCACTCACCCTAGACGTTGAAGCTAACGAGGAAGGCCGCGCCGTTTATTCTGGAGATTTAATTTCTGACAACCCCGACATAGTTCCAGTAAGCCCTAACATCTTAATAGTGAAGCTTGCACCCGACCAGAAAATAAGGCTTGAAGCTTATGCAAGGCTTGGAAGAGGAAAAGACCATGCGAAATGGCAGCCAGTTTCGGTCTGCGCATACAAATACTTGCCGAAAATAACCATAGACGAAAAAAGTTGTGATGGATGTGGGAAATGCGTTGAAATATGCCCCAAAAATGTTTTATCAAAGCTTGGGAAGAGAATTGAAGTTCGCAGACTGTTAGATTGTATGCTTTGCGAAGACTGTATGGAGGCTTGTCCAAAAGAGCCCCCCGCAATAAAAGTTGAGTGGGATAAAAACTCTTTCATATTCACTATGGAATCAAATGGAAACTTACCAATAGAACGCATAATAAACGAGGCATTAAAAATCTTGGATAAAAAATGTGAGGAATTTCTGAAAGAATTTGAGGCTGGGTTAAAAAATGTCGAAGAAGAAATTAAAAGCCACTAATCCAGAATTATTAAACCTAATTCGTTTACTTAAGAAAAAAGCCAAGGAAACGGGAAGCAGAATCTGGCGGGATGTAGCTGAAAGGCTTTCAGTTTCAAGAAGACGAAGAATAGCGGTGAATGTAAGTCGAATAAACCGTTACACTAAAAAGGGAGAGGTAGTGGTTGTTCCCGGAAAAGTATTGGGTGCAGGAAAGCTTGAGCACTCCGTAACAGTTGCTGCCTTCACCTTTTCAAAAACGGCTAAGGACAAAATCTTAAAAGCAAAAGGAAAGTGCCTATCAATCCCAGAGTTGATTAAGAAAAACCCTAAGGGAAGTAAAATAAAGATTATTGGGTGAAAAGAATGGAAACACCTCAAGTAACAGTAATTGATGCTTCCGGGCTAATTTTGGGAAGAATGTCAAGCATAATTGCAAAAAGACTTCTTCAAGGAGAAAACATTGTCATAATAAATGCCGAAAAAGCCATAATTTCAGGTAAAAGAAAACCCGTAATACGTGAAAGAAAGGAATTTCTGGAAGTTGGACATCCATGGAAAGGACCATATCATTACAGAAGACCAGACAGAATAGTTAGAAGGACTATACGCGGAATGCTGCCCTATCACCAGCCCAAAGGAAAACAAGCCTATAAAAGGCTTAGAGTTTACATCGGAATCCCAGAAGAATTTAGGGACAAACCTCATGAGACAATTCCAGAGGCAAGTTCAAAAAAGCTGAAATGCCACTTTATTACAGTTGGAGAACTAGCGAAGGAAATAGGCTGGAACCCTACGAGGTGAAATTTGGATGCCGAAGATATTGTTAACAAGCGGAAAAAGGAAAACTGCTATAGCAAGGGCTACTGTAAAGCAAGGAAAAGGAAGAATAAGAATAAATAACATTCCATTGGAAATTTTAGAACCAAAGATTGCAAGAGACAAAATAATGGAACCACTACTTCTCGCAAAAGACGCATGGAAAGAACTCGACATTAACGTTAAGGTTGAAGGCGGAGGCTTTATGGGACAAGCTGAAGCGGCAAGAATGGCGATAGCGAGAGCCCTCGTGAAATGGACAAAAAGCAGCCACTTGAAAACGCTTTTCAGAGAATATGACAGAACAATGTTAGCCGGAGACCCAAGGAGAAAGGAAATGAAAAAGTTCGGTGGCCCCGGAGCAAGAGCGAGGGATCAGAAGAGTTACCGTTAATGGAGAGAATATGAATGATAATTCCAGTTAGATGTTTCACCTGCGGCAAACTAATTGCAGATAAATGGGAAGAATTCGCAAGCAGAGTAAAAGCTGGAGAAAAACCAGGAAAAGTATTGGATAGCATGGGGATAAAGCGTTATTGTTGCCGAAGAATGTTTCTTTCCCATGTAGAAATCCTTGATGAAATCCTCAAATTTTATGAAGAAAAAAGCAGAATTAGACGTATGAGACCGCAATATTAGAGGAAACAGAAGTGTCAACCGTAATTGAAGATATAACCGCAAGAAAAGTTTTCAATGGAAGAGGAGAAGAAACAATCGAAATTGACGTAATAACAACCGACGGATTTGGACGAGCATCAGCCCCTTCAGGAGCAAGCAGAGGAAAAAGTGAAGTTGTGCCTTTTCCAAAAGGTGGAGTGGACGAAGCAATACGAAAAGTAGAAGAAATAATTGCTCCAGAACTTATAGGTTTGAACGCTGACAACCAAGAACAAATAGACATAATTCTCCACTCGGTTGACGGAACAAAAAACTTCAAAAACATCGGTGGAAACACGGCATTTGCAGTCTCACTCGCAACCGCCGAAGCCGCAGCCAACACCTACGGCCTACCATTCTTTCAATATTTAGGCGGGTACTATGCACAAGAACTCCCATATCCGCTTGGAAACGTCATAAGTGGAGGAAAACATGTAAGCGGGAAAGGCCCAGAATTCCAAGAGTTTCTTGTTTTGCCAGTTGGAGCCAAAAGCTTTCTTGAAGCACAAAAAGCAAACACACTTGTTCATAAGAGGGTTGCAGATTACCTCAAAAAGAAAGATAAGAACTTTCTGAGTGGTAGAAGTGATGAAGGAGCATGGACATGCTCACTATCAAATGAAAAGGCTTTAGAAATACTCACAACCGCATGTAAAGAGGTTTCCGACGAAGTTGGTTTTGAAATTAGAGCTGGACTGGACGTTGCAGCTTCAAGTTTTTGGAATAAAAAAGAAAAACATTACATATATTCTAACAAAAAAAGGGATAAAGGAGAACAAATAGACTATATTTTAGACTTAATTGAAAAGTTTAGGCTAATTTACGTCGAAGACCCTCTCCATGAAGATGATTTTGAAGGATTTGCAGAAATCACTAGAAAAACAAAAAACTGCTTAATCTGTGGAGACGACCTATTCACAACCAACATTAAAAGACTTAGAAAGGGAATCGTAAAGAACTCTGCTAATTCAATAATTATTAAAGTTAATCAAATTGGAACCTTAACGGATGCTTGGGAAACGGTTAAAATGGCTTCTAAAGCTGGTTACGTACCAGTTGTTTCCCATAGGTCAGGAGACACAATTGATTATCATATAGCCCATTTAGCAATTGCTTTTCACGCTTCAATAATTAAGACAGGAGTTGTTGAAGGAACCCGTATAGCAAAGTTAAATGAGCTTATACGGATAGAAGAAATGCTTGGGGATAGAGCTAAAATGGGAACTTTAGAAGTATAGAAGGGATTAGAATGTCTGAAAAACCTGAAAGCGAAGAAGAAGGAGAAACTGCAAAACCAGTTGAAGAAGAGTTGCTGCTTCCAAGAGACGCCTTACTTTCAGCTGGAATTCACATAGGAACAAGAATAAAAACCAGAAACATGGAGCCGTTCATTTACAGAGTTAGACCAGACGGTTTATTCGTGTTGGACATCAAAAAAACAGATGAAAGAATAAGAATAGCAGCAAAATTCCTTTCAAGATTTGAACCATCAAAAATTGCCGTTGTAGCTTCTAGGCTTTACGGACAGCAACCAGTAAGAAAATTCTGCGAGTTAACAGGGGCAATACCAATAGTTGGAAGATTTGTGCCCGGCTCGCTTTCCAACCCGCTTTATCCAGAAAGAATAGAACCAGACGTAATCGTTGTAACAGATCCAAGAGCCGACTCGCAAGCTGTTACAGAAGCAGCAAAGGTAGGTATACCCGTTCTTGCCTTATGCAGTACCGACAACGACTTCGACGGAATAGACTTCGTGATTCCAACAAACAATAAAGGGAGAAAAGCACTCGCAACCATCTACTGGCTTTTAGCCAGACAAGTACTAAGAGAAAGAGGAGAACTAGCCCCAGACCAAGACCCAAACGTTTCAATAGAAGACTTCATAACAAAACTTGAGGAATAAACATGAAAATAAGGAGACCATCCCAAGCAGGAATGTTTTACGCAGGAACATCAGACTCACTTAAAAGACAGATTGAAGAATGCTTCTTACACAAATTCGGACCTGGAAAACTTCCAAAAGTGTCAGAAGAAGGAGCAAGAAGAATAATTGGATTGATCTGTCCACACGCTGGTTACATTTACTCGGGTCCAGTCGCAGCCCATGCTTACTATAAATTGGCGCTTGATGGAAAACCAGAAAGTTTTGTAATTTTGGGACCGAACCACATGGGATATGGAAGCGCAATTTCCATAATGAATGAGGGAGTTTGGCGAACACCATTGGGTGATGTCGAAATAGACTATGACCTAGCAAGCTTGATTTTGAGGCAGTCGGAAATAATTGATATTGACGAAACAGCCCACAGATACGAACATTCAGTAGAGGTTCAGCTTCCGTTCCTCCAATACCTTTACGGTTCAAAATTTAAGTTTGTTCCAATAGTTTTCTTAATGCAAGATTTAAACTCAAGCCGCGAAGTCGGAAAGGCAATAGCAAAGGCTGTTGAAAGGAAAAGGGCAGTAATCATCGCCTCA
>JAOZNA010000050.1 GCA_029934005.1 Candidatus Bathyarchaeota archaeon | reverse complement strand
GAGATTTTCTCGAAGACATTTTCTTAACTAAGGAAGAGTATATTTTGTTGAAAGAGACCACAGTAAAAATCATAATAGAGCTTAGCAAAGGCTTCGAGATCACTTTTGTCAGCAATCCTCACGTGAATATTCAAATAAGACCCCTGAGTATCATGGAACTTGTTTAATTTATAAAACTTAAAGGGAAAGTAAGACGGGAAATATTTGAGATTTAAAGGTATAACAGAACTCGTATTTCTTTCTCTCAAATGTTTAGAGACATAGCTTTATCATCAATAAAGTTTGTCATTTTTTCTTTGGTTTTGTTGGTGGAACTGCTATTGCTCTTATTCCTAGCCTTTTTTCGATTTCTTTTGCCAGTATTTTTGCATGTCCTATTCTGTAGTTGTCTGTTAAAACCAGTTTCGGTTTTGATTTTCTGACATATTCTATTAAGCCTTCAAAGTCGCTGTGGTCGCTTATGGCTATGACGAATCCTTTTTCGTTCACTTGCCTAATTGGTTCTTGGAATTGCCATCCGCTTACGAAGATTTTGTAGGCTTTTTCTTTTATGAAGCGTCTTCGGGCTGCCATATGATAGAATGCTACGAAAGGTTCTTTTTTGGATCGGAGTTCCTTTGCGTATTCGCTGCGGGCAAGCCAGTATCTTCCAAGTTTTTTGTTGTGTTTTTCGTAGACTTTGCATACGTGGAAAACTTTTTCTGGAACGATGAAAGGCACACGTATATTGTTTTTCCATAGTATTTCCATTACTTCTTGGATTTTGCCATGGTAACCGAAAAGGTAGACCGGTCCTTCGCATAAGCCTCTGTCGACGAGGTCTACTAAAACGCTTTCGGCTTTCTGTTCAAAGTTTCTAATGCATCTTGGACTGCCGTATGTGGCTTCAATTACGAGGATGTCGCTTCTAATGATTGGAGTATTTGGAAGCCGAAAATCGCTTGTGTAAAGTATTCTTTCTCCTTCTTGGTCTTCCACTAAGACTTGTGTGGAGCCTAAAATGTGGTCGGCTGGATAAAAAGTTATTTTTTCGTTTTTATATTCGAATGGTTCTTTATAAGGTAATGTTTTTACGTTTCCAGCCATTAAAAATAAGGGACTTTTTAAGACGTCTATGAGGTCTCTTGTTGCTTCACTCATTAGAACCATTTCGCATTTTTTAAGGCTTTCACGAAGCCCTAACATGTGGTCTGCATGAACATGTGTAACTACACGTATGGGTTGCTGTTCGTCAAATCCGTCGCATGCAACATACTTACCAAGCAGAATAGCACCAGTCCTAGTTATTCTAGCTTTCAAATTCAAATCTTTTCACTATACAACTTAAAATTATAAAGTATGGTTGAAATAAATTTTATTCCCTTAATATAAAGGTTTATTGGCAAATTTTCGTTTGGAGCATGTGTGTTTGCTTCTGGATAGCTACAACCAGCCGATACTACTGGGAGATTAAGTCTTCTTCGGAAAAGATGCATTGGACCAGACCCTGCACTAATGGGATATAAAACCGCGTTTTTTCCGTAAACTTTTGCGGCGTTTTGTGCTATAAAACGTACGAATGGGTGGTTTACTGGTGTTTTTGCTGGTTCGGTTGATCCGTAACGAATGATCTCTATGTCATTGAAACCATGCTTTTCCAGATGCCTCTTAAGTTTCTCAAATATTTCGTTTGGCATTTGATCTGGAACAAGTCTAAAGTCAAGTTTCACAAACGCCTTGTTAGGAAGCACAGTTTTTGAGCCCTTTCCAGTATATCCTGCTAGGAACCCGTTTATGGTGCATGTAGGATCATATAATAGTGCCTTTAAAGCCTCCTTTCCGGTTAATCCGTGCAAAAATTCTTTTAATCCAAGTTCTTTTTTGTCTTCTTCCTCTTCAAATGGAATTTCCTCTAGACATTTGAGTTCTTCTGGTTGAGGCTCTTTAACGTTATCATAGAAACCTTCAATAAGTATTTGGTTCCTTTCGTTTTTCATCTTATTTAATGCCCAAACAAGTCTCCATGCTGGGTTTGGAATTAGCGGAGCTCTTGCGGAATGCACGTCTTTAGATGCACCCTTGGCTTTTAGTTCTACTGAAAGAACTCCTTTTAAGCCTAAGTATAGGCATGGACGACCGTGACGATCTATTCCGCCGAATTCCCATATGCAACCGTCGGCGGAAAAAAGCTCGTAATACTTATTTACAATCGCCTCTAGATTTGGGCTTCCTATTTCCTCTTCTCCGTCGATAACGAATTTAACGTTGACTGGAGGCTTACCAGAAACTTCAATAAAGGATTTTACTGCCATCAGCCTAGAAACAAGGTTTCCTTTGTTATCGGAAGCCCCACGTCCATAGATTTTACCGTTTTCTATTCTGCCGCTGAATGGGGGATAAGTCCATTCTTCGATGGGGTCTGGAGGTTGAACATCATAGTGGTCGTAGAAAAGCAATGTTTTGTTTTGATTTTCGCCTTTTATCTCGCCATATACAACTGGATTTCCGTTATTTGCCTTCAGAATTTTGGTTTCTAACCCTATTTCTGCCATCATTCTTTCAACTTTTTCAGCGCATGTTTCTATTCCTTCACCAGTCGCAGAAACGCTTGGTTTCTTAATTAGCTCAACAAGTTCTCTTACAAAATTCTCGGAGTTTTTGTCTATGTAGAGAAAAATTTCTTCTAGTTGACTCATTTGTTTCCCTTTAAATAGAAAGTGGATTTCCGTAAGTTTCGCTGAAGAATATTTCTTCAAATGGTTTTCTCGGTTTGGCTGGCGGATTCTCGTTTGGAACGCCTATTGGAAGTAGGGCAACAACAGCTAGTTCTTCGGGAACATTTAATATTTGCTTAATCTTATCCTCTTCGAATGCGCCGATCCAGCATGTGCCGTATCCAAGTGCGGTGGCGGCTAAAACCATGTGTTCAACCGCAATCATGGGGTCTTGTAGGTAAGGAATACGCCTTTTGGTGCCAAGCGAAGAGTATATGGTTGGGTCGCTTAAAGCCACAACAACAACGTTAGCATCAGCGATAAACATTTGATTTTTTGAAGCTTTTGCCAACGCTTTCTTTCTTTCGGGGTCTCTTACAACTATAAAACGCCAAGGCTGACGATTTCCACCTGAAGGAGCCAACCTTGCGGCTTCTAAAATTTTCTTCAAATGTTCTTCAGGTATTGGATCGAGTTTATAATTTCGGATGCTTCTCCTTTTTTCGATAACTTCAAACAAATCCAAGAGTGTTCCTCCTTGTAGTAGAAAGTTAGAGTAGTCAATAAATTAACTTAATGTTTTTCCTTGGCAAGCTTAAGAAGGAAGGGTATTGCAGTTGCTGTTATGGCAATTGCTGATATTAGTCCGGCTTTTGTGCCGTAGGTTTCTACTATTGGGGATAGAACGAAGAGAATTATCGCTTGTCCGGTGTGTTCCATAGTGGATATTCCGCTTAGTACTGTGGCTCTGAGGGCACTTGGAATTAGTTGGTTTCGCCAAAACTCCATTATTGGGTAACGTGTTGCATAAATGCTTTCCAGAATTATGGCAATAACGATGGTTGGGTAAGGGTCTACTAGAAGTATCATAAGTAGGCAGAAGAGTGTCCAAGTTCCGGAGAGAAGGAGTGTTGAATTGGCTGTTCCAAGTTTCCTAGAAAGTTTGTGAGAGTACGCTGTTGTAATCACGGCTGGTAAGTGCATAGCTGCACCTATAACCCCGAAAAAGGCTTCCGGTATCTTTCTTTCGCCGTATATGGGAGTTAAAGTCTCCCAATAGGCGTATACTCCAGTAACAAATATCATCTGGCTTATTGATAATAAAAGTAGGTGTTTTCTACGGAATAAGGTGTTTGCCCCTACTTTTAAGAGCCTAAGGTAAGGTTCCTTCTTTTCAACACCGAAGTTTTCCCTCATAACTAGTAAGGCGGAAGAGGTTGCAATCATGGAAATGATTCCAGCAAACGATATAGTCCACCAATAGCCTCCAATGTAAGTGATTATGCTTCCGGAAACTCCGGCTAAAACATCTGCAATTAGGCTAAGCGAAGTTGCCCTTCCGAAAACTTTGTCGAGTTGATTAAATCTGTTTTCTCTTTTCATTTCATCAGTTATCCAAGCTTCTAGAGAACCGCTTTGTAGGGCGCCTCCAAAACCAAAAAGTGAAGCAGCTAATGCTACTGTTAACGGATTGGTATAGGCAGCTAGAATGAGAAAGTTTATTCCAACTAAGAATGTTCCCAATGCAAAAACACGTTTTCTTCCCATTCGGTCTGCTAAGCCACCAGTTGGATAATCTAGCACTCCGAAAAAGAGCGCAAATATACCAGCATATAGGTAGGTGTAGCCTAGTCCTAAAGCGCTAAATATAAAGTATGAAAGGTATGGAACCTCGTAGCTAAACTCGTTTAAAGCTGAAATTAGATAGTAACATTTTTCAGCTTTCAACCATATCCTTTCCAAATAGGCTAAAATAGATTTAGCAAGGAAAAATAAAACTTTCTAAAGCTTTAGGATTTCAAAATGTGTAATTGTAAACTGTAAAGTTTATAGTTCAGCATTTTCCATTTACCTTTGGCGAAAACTTATGGTTGAGGAGATAGACGTCATAGACTTTCTAAAAGACCGCGGTGGACAAGCTACGTTAAAGGATATTTCGGTAGGGCTTGGAATTCCAAAATACGGTCCGAATTCTGCCTACGCCATTCTTCAATCCTTGAAAAGTAAAGGTATTGTTGATAGAAAAGGGGAAATGTGGATTCTGGTTGAAACGAAAGCAGAAGCTCAGTTACCTAAACCAGCAGTTCCCACAACTCCAACAACGCCTCCAACTATTCAAGAAGCAAAGGCTGAAGTCCCGGAAGTCGACAAAATAGTTGAAGCGGTAGCTAAAACTTTAACTGAAGCCGTTAAGGCAACAAGAACACCAGCAGACGAGTGGGAACTAGCAACTAAACCGATGAAAGCAGAAATTGAAACTAAAGAGGAAAAGCTTAGCGCTTTCGTGCTGAAACCAGATGAAGCGGTTGAAGCGAAGAAGCCTCTTGTTGGACTGCCCACTGGAACTTTTCTTGACAGCCTATTCTTAACTCCGGAAGGGACACCTTTGAATGGAATTCCTATTTGTGGACAATTCGCTATAACCGGGCTTCCTGGAGCTGGGAAATCCATTCTTGTTGAAGAAATAGCCATTAGGGTTGCTGCTTCTGGAAGGAAAGTTTTGTATGCTACGGCTGAGGATATTTGGAAGAGTCAGACTCCGAGGTTCGATTTGCAGTCACGTATGAAACAAAAAGCGGATATTTTAGGTTTGGATTGGGATAAGATACGTGAAAATCTCTTTATTTTGGATACAGTAGCTTTTCCGGAACTGAGAGACTGGAATGTTTTCGCTGAGACTTATCGTTATGTAGCAGAGAGGGAAAAGATAGAACTCGCGATAATAGATTCTGTTACTGTTTTGGAAGCTTATCGTGGAGCCCTAAAATATAGAGTGATGGAACTTGCAAGATATAATCAGCTGCATGGTATAACTGGATTGTTTGTTAATCAAAGAAGTGCTGAGACTTGGGACAGCTATGACATGGCTGGCGGAATAGGATTAGCCCATAATCTCGATGGAACCATTATTGTTGATTATGGAAGGGTTTACTGGCAAGACCAACAACATGACCTACAAGCAAGCAGAGGAGAATTCGTCAGAATAGCTCGAGTTTTAGACTGTAGAATATGTAATTTTGTGAGGAGAAGAATTCGAATTGATATAAACTCTGATGGTTTTGTAAGACCAGTAGAACCAGTAAAGAATCTTGGAAATTAAAATTATAAAGGAACAAACATGTCGATTATTAAGCCACCATCCTTTAAAGAACTTGTTGAGGCTCATGGAAGCTATAAAGCAGCAGTTCTTCACCTTTTACAGTCTGGGTTTACTCCAGAACAAATAGAATGGAAATTTAACGTTCCATACCATCTAATTCGCCTCTATATTAATGGATTTGAACCAACAAATGGAATTCCATTCAGCAAAATAACAAGACTTTATGACAGACTAGCATTATTAAGAAGCAAAAAGGGAAAGGAAACTGAACTAACAAAATTCTTTCAATACCCCAAACTTAATTTTGAAGTTAAGGTTAGACTTGCCCTCGGAAATATAACTGATGAAAATCTAAAAATTGGACCTGGAACTGTTGAAAGAGCAATAAGCATGGTTACAGGTAAGTCTTTACGTGAAGTTAAGAAGCTTTTTATAGAATATGGGGAATATGGAGAAGTTGCTTATTTGCTTAAAAAACCAAAAGAGCCAGAGCTAACCGTGGAGGAAGTTTACGAAACCATTAAGCTTTTACCAAAAATCAACAAAATTCATGAACGTGAACTTACCATATCAAGCCTTCTTAGAAAAGCAACACCAGACGAGTCCAAATACATTGTGAGACTTTTGCTTGGAGACCTCAAACTTGGCTATCATCAAAGAACAGTAATACGTGCAGTGGCAAGAGCCTATAAGGTTCCAGTTGAACTCGTCCAAAACGCATGCGCAATTTTGGGAATAACAGAAGGCTTAATGCTTGCACCCAAAGGAATATTGAAACTTGAATCTGTGAAGCTTCGTCCAGGACAATTCATAAAGCCCCAACTAGCACATCTTTACGAACCAGACAAAGTCGTTTTTCCAGTTAGAGCCGAATATAAGGTTGATGGAAGCAGACTCCAAATCCATAAGTGGGGAACAAAAATATGGCTTTATTCACGAAGGGGCATTGAAAAGTCTGGAACACTTCCCGAAATAGTTGAAATAGCCAGAAAATTTAAGGCTCAAAGCTGCATAATTGACAGCGAAGTTGTGGCTACTGATTCTGAAGGAAACTTCCTTCCATTCCAATATTTACTTGAAAGAACTGTTCCCAGAGAACTTTCACCCGAAGAACTTCGAGAACGAATGGAAAAAATAAAGGTTACAATACGCGCATTTGACATCCTATACCTAAACGGCCAAATCCTAATAGACCTCCCACTCTATGAAAGAAGAAAATTCCTCGTTGAAGTTGTTCCTTCTGAATATTTAATGGATGGACAAGACTGCCAAAATGAAGTTGAACTCATGAGGTTTTACGAAGAAGCCTTGAAAAAGGGCTATGAAGGAGTGGTTGTCAAAAATCTTAACTCCAAATATGAAATTGGACAAAGAACCTATACGTGGCTTAAACTGAAACCAGAAAGGGACACGCTTGACTGTACCATAGTTAAAGCCTTATACGGAAAGGGAAAACGTGCAGGCTGGTACTCCTCGTTTTTGCTTGCAGTACGTGACCCTAAAGAAAAGAAGCTTTACACGGTTGGACGTGTATCCAATCTGTCGGAAAATGCCATGGAAATGCTCCGAGACATAATAGACAAGACGAAAACGGCTGAAAACA
The DNA here is from genome assembly GCA_029934005.1 of Candidatus Bathyarchaeota archaeon. GTDB lineage: Archaea > Thermoproteota > Bathyarchaeia > Bathyarchaeales > WUQV01 > JAOZNA01. The sequence goes on along the minus strand of JAOZNA010000050.1, from coordinate 4,621 downwards.
AGGATGGAGTATATGTTAAGCCTTCGGTAGTCGTAGAAGTAACTTTTCAGGAAATCCAGAAAACTGATGAGTACACGAGTGGCTATGCGTTGAGAGTTCCGAAGGTGGTGCGTTTCCGTCCAGACAAGACCGTTGAAGAAATAGATACACTTGAGAAAATCACTAAGTTATATGAGTTACAGTATGAAAGGTATCCAATTAAAGAAATATAAACTGCCTAATTCTCATGTTCTTAGAGAAACTACTTAAGCAACATTTTGAACAAGCTTACCAGTGAGGGACAAATATGAAGATTTCCAAAAAAGAACTAGCAAAAATGATAGACTCTACGAATATAAAACCAGACGCTACAAAAGAGCAGATAGTTAGGCTTTGCAAAGACGCCGTCAAATACAATTTTGGATGTGTTGTTGTTAACCCAACATACGCAAAACTCATAGTGGACCTTCTAAGCGGAACATCAGTTAAGCCATGTTCCACTGTCGGATTTCCATATGGCGCGACATTACCAGACGTAAAGGCATATGAAGCAAAAAGACTCGTTGAGTTGGGAATTAAAGAAATTGACATGGTTATGAATATTAGCGCTTTTAAATCAAAAGATTACGAACTTGTCAAAAAGGACATCGAAAAGGTTGTTGAAGCCAAAAAATTGGATTCGGATTTGATAGTAAAAGTCATAATTGAAACTGGACTTTTGACAAAAGAGGAAAAGATTACTGCATGTAAATTGGTTAAAGAGGCTGGAGCGGATTTTGTGAAAACTTCTGTTGGAGTTTTTGGAAAAGCAACAGTTGAAGACGTACAGTTAATGCGTAACGTGGTTGGCAAAGAGTTTGGCGTGAAGGCTGCGGGGGGTATACGCACATTTCAAGATGCGTTGGCAATGATAAGGGCTGGTGCAAACCGTATAGGAACAAGCACTGCAGTACAAATTATTGAAGGATATCAAAATTCTAATTAGGATGTTTGGTTATTGCTAGATTCTTAAGAGGTGAAATAATGGAAGTTAGGAAAATTGCCGTTTTAGGTGCTGGTTTAATGGGACACGGTATAGCCCAAGTGGCAGCTCAATTCGGTAAATACCAAGTCAGCTTAAGAGATATAAGCCAAGAATTCATAGACCGCGGAATGTCAATGATTCGCAATAGCCTCCAAAAATTCCAAAGTAAGGGAGTAATTTCTGAAACTGAAATGAATGAAATCTTAGCGAGGATACATCCAACTTTAGATCTAAATGAGGCTGTTTCAGACGCAGATTTAATCATTGAGGCTATCCCAGAAAATGTTGAATTGAAAAAGAAAATCTTTAGCGAAGTTGACGGTTTAGCTCCATCTCACGCAATAATAGCCTCAAACACCTCATCAATAAGCATAACAGAACTCGGTTCAGCCACAAAACGCCCCGAAAAAGTCTGCGGAATGCACTTCTTTAATCCACCACAATTAATGAAACTCGTTGAAATCATAAAAGGAGCAAAAACCTCCGACGAAACCATTGAAACCGTTAAACAAGTCGCCCAAAAAATGGGCAAAGAAACTGTGCTTGTAAAAAAGGATTGCCCAGGATTTATCGTCAATCGCATATTAATTCCAGCCCTAAACGAAGCAGCCGCCTTAGTTTGGGAAGGAATAGCAGACCCAGAAGACATAGATAAAGCAATAAAACTCGGCTTAAACTGGCCGATGGGTCCACTTACCCTACTGGATTACATAGGAGTAGATACCATACTTGCGATCACTAATGTCTTAGAAACAGAAATAGACCCAAAATTCAAAGCTTGCCCGCTTCTAAAACAAATGGTTAGAGCAAGACTGCTTGGAAGAAAAACAGGGAAAGGATTTTACGATTGGACCAAAAAGTAGGAACGGATGCCTATGGAACTGAAAAATGTAATTTATGAAAAAAGCGAAGGAATAGCAATTATCACCATTAATAGACCAGACGCCCTAAACGCCCTAAACGCTGAAACAATAGACGAAATTCTCCAATGCCTTGAAGACATAGCAAAGGATGACAATGTTAGAGCAGTGATTTTAACTGGAGCAGGCCCAAAAGCGTTCTGCGCTGGAGCCGACATAAAAGCAATGAAAGGAATGACAGCTCTAGACGCTAGAAAACTTTCCCAAATGGGATATAAACTTTGTAAAGCAATAGAAAACCTTGAAAAACCAGTAATAGCTGCAATAAACGGCTACGCACTAGGCGGAGGACTCGAAGTAGCCATGGCATGCGACTTAAGAATCGCATCTGAAAAAGCTAGAATGGGACAAACTGAAATAAACATAGGATTAATACCGGGATGGGGTGGAACCCAAAGACTACCAAGGCTTGTTGGTAAAACCTTAGCGAAGGAAATGGTTTTTACTGGCAAGATGATTGATGCGCAAACTGCATACCAGAGGGGCTTAGTCAATAAAGTGGTGCCTCCTGAGCAATTAATGGATGCAGCCAAGGAAATAGCAAAGGAATTAGCCAGCAAAGCTCCAGTGGCTTTAAAGCTCTCAAAAATGCTTATTAACCATGGACTTGAAACGGATTTGGATACCGCTTTAGTGCTGGAAAGAGAAGCCTTTGGAGTTGTAGCTTCAACTGAAGATCTTCAAGAAGGCGTTTCAGCGTTTCTAGAGAAAAGAAAACCGGTTTTTAAAGGGAAATAAATTTTCCATCTTTATTTTCTTTCCATAAATAAACTTCATTTCTGAAATAAACAAGTTTTAAGAGGATTCGTTTTAGCCAATAATTAAGGAGCAACATGTCTTTCAAAATAGAACTAATCAGTTTAATTCCGTCCCTTCTATGTTTTGGTTTATCCGTTTACCTTTCATTTCTATCATTATACGTACTGGAAGAAACGGAAAAACGGAAGATTATGAATATTTCCATTTACATCTTTATTTTAGGACTCATATTTGCAACTTTATGGATTATTTATTGGGGAGTTAAAGGCATAGTAGAGGCCCATGAGGTTTAGAATAAAATTAAATTGCTGAAAGATAACTAAGGTCAAGGTGCTAACTAGTGAGAATAGTATCGGCTGACTCTGGAGCAGCGGTTTTAGACGAAGAGTTTCAGCCATTACAAATTGTTGCATGTACAGCCGTTTTAGTAGATTATCCGTACAGAGAAGCTTTAAAAAGCATTGGCGAACCAATTTTCGTTGATGCAGAAAAAGGCTACGAACTCGTGGTGCATGAACTCAAATTATGTCAAAAATTGTTAAAAACCGAAAAAGCAAACGTTGTTCACCTTGACATTTCCCTCGGAGCCATGCCAATCAACGAGATTACAGCAGCCGAACTCTCAAACATGAAAGTTTACGGAAAAGCAAGGACACACATCCTAAAAATATTACCAAAACTGAGGAAAATTGCAGCGGACATCAACAGAATATACAACATTAATGTTCTGGCAATAGGAAAAGAGAGTATTCCAGTACGCATAGCAGAATTAACCGCGGGAGCATATGCTATAATTTTTTCAGCTAAAAAAGCTTTAGAGGAAAAAAGAGGGCTCACCATAGGCTTACCGTCTAAATGTCAACCCAAAAAAGTAGCAGATGGAATAATTGTTCATTCGTTAATGCCGGCTGAACATGACATTTACGGATATGCAAAAGATGAAGAAAAGCTGCTGGAAAAAATTAAAATTGTGGAAATGTTAAATCCATATGCCCGTGGCTTCCGAGCTATCCAAATCGTTCCAAAGGAATGAAACTTAAATGTTTAAAGAAAAGACAATTCCAAGACATTTGCTTCTAGTCATTCTCTTTATTCTTTGCATTGCCGTAACATTTGCTGGAACGTTAACTCCAGTTGATGAGGAAACAGCCGAAGGGATAGCTGAGGAATCTAAAGAAATGAGTGAAGAGATTCATAGTGACCCTTGGATGGGCATGCGGTATATTTTCGGGAATAATTTCATGCATTGCTTAATCATGTTTGTTCCAGGGGTTGGAGTTGCTTACGGTTTCTTTGTAATGTATTCAACCGGATTTGTGATTGAAACTTTGGCTTTAAGTGAAGGAATAAATCCTCAATTATACCTTGCGCTTCTGTTTATTTTTCCTTTTGCTTGGATGGAATATTTGGCATATTCAATTGCAATGACAGAAAGCACCTATTTGGTAATAGGAATAATAGAGGGGAGATTTAGACAAGAACTTTCAAAAACCTACAAATGGATAACCCTATGCGCAATAATTCTTCTCTTGGCAGCTCTAGTCGAAATATTATTCATTATCTGGATGTAAAAACTGAAGTGCTTTTTCTATCCATTAAGGGCTCTGCGTAGCAGTCGGAATCAATGAAAAATTAAATCTCCGCTTGCGTTTTTAACTCCAAGATTTCTCGCGTATCCGGCTATGCCTACCCATTTAAGTCAGCCCAGTTTTAGAATAATGGCAACTTTAAGCTCTTTTTAGAACCTTTCTCACTTCAAGGCTTAAGTCCGAAGCCTTAGCGCTATGGGTTAACATTCCAATGCTTAAAATGTCAACACCAGTAGAAGCGAACTCGACAATATTATCCTCGTTGATTCCACCACTTGCCTCAACCAAAACCTTACTTCTTAATCCTTCTTTCTCAAGTTGCAACAAAGTTTCTTTAATTTGGGCTGGCG